>NZ_JAKSYF010000131.1:0-112445 GCF_022829745.1 Methylobacterium sp. E-016 | reverse complement strand
GATCGTGGTCCAGCCGAGCAGCGGGTCGCCGACGCCCTGGAGCAGGCGCTGGCCGTAGATCACCCGCTCGCCCTCGTGGCTGGCATAGGGCTCCGGCATGCCGGGCAGGTAGGGGGCGTGGGCCGGGCGCACCGCCTCCTTCACCTGCAGGAAGAGCACGTCCTGGTCCGAGTTGCCGCAGAGCAGCGCCACGTAGGCGCGGGTCCCGACGCTGCCGACCCCGACGACGCGGTGGGCGACGTCGACCACGTGGTAGCGGCTCAGCATGAACCGGCGCTCGCGCGGCAGCGTCTCGGCGTAGTGCTCGAGCCCGGTGATCACCGACTCGCGGGTGTCGTCGTCGACGCGCGTGAGGATCGGGGCGTCCTCGCGGAAGCGCCAGCCTCCGTCGACGCGGCGCTCGCCGACGCGGGCGAGCAGGCTCTGGTTGTTCTTCTTGCGCGCCTTCTCCACCGCCTTGCGCACGACGGCCTGGGACGCCTCGTCGATGCGGACGCCGGAGAAATCGAGCTCGTCGGCGCGGGTGGCCTGCTGCCAGACGTCGAGGGACCCCTGCGGCGCGAGGTCCAGCATCGTGTGCTGGTAGCCGCCGACGGCGGCCATCACCGCCTGCCGGCGCTGGTCGGCGGGCACCCCGTCCTCGCGGGCCGCGACCTCGATGCTGGCGACGAGGCGCTTCAGGTCCCACTCCCAGGGGCCGATCGTGACCTCGTCGAAATCGTTGAGATCGAGCACGACGTCGCCCTGCGGCGTCCCGAACAGGCCGAAATTCGAGATGTGCGCGTCGCCGTTCATCACCACCATGATCTCGCTGCGCGGGCTGTGCGCGAGATCCCAGGCCATGACGTGGGCCGCCCCGCGCAGGAAGGCGAAGGGCGAGCTCGCCATGCGGGCGACGCGCAGCGGCACCAGCTCGGGCTGCCGGCCCTCGTGAGCGCCCGCGATCAGGTCGACCGGATCGGGCCGGTCGGCGGGCAGGTCGAGGGCGGCGTGAGCTGCATGGTCCACCACCTCGCGCAGGCGCTTGCCGGCGGCGCGGCGCTTGTCCCAGGGCTCGCCGCCGGCGCGGAGATCGATGTGCGGGTAGTCGGCCAGCGGCTCCAGGACGCCGGCTTCGGCGGCCTCGTCCGCGGCCGCGTGGTCCTGGCCGGTCTCGGCGCCGGCGGACGCGTCCTCGCCGTGGATGGGGTTCGGTCGTTCCATGGCTGCCTGCGACTCCGATCGACCGGGGACAACCTTGACCGCATAAGTTCGTTGCGGCGGCGGGGATTATGTCGCCATCGAATCCGTGGGGCGTAGCGCGGAAGGGTTACGATATCGGACGCCGGGCCGATCCGGCCTTCACGTCAGCTCCACCGTCACGGGCACGTGGTCCGATGGTTTCTCCAATCCGCGCAGGTGCTTCTGCACCGAGGCCGCAACCAGGCGGTCGGCGGCCTGGGGCGAGAGCAGCAGGTGGTCGATGCGGATGCCGAAGTTCCGCGACCAGGCGGCAGCCTGGTAGTCCCAGAAGCTGTAGAGGCCGGGGCGCGGGTCGCAGGCGCGGACCGCGTCGGTCAGCCCCTCGGCGAGGAGCGACCGGAACGCCGCGCGCGTCGTGGGCAGGTAGAGCGCGTCGTCGGCCCAGGCCGCGGGCTCGGCCGCATCCTCCGGCTCGGGAATGACGTTGTAGTCGCCGGCCAGCACCAGGGCGGTCTCCTCGCGCATCCGCGCGCGGGCATGCAGGCGCAGGCGCTCGAGGAAGGCGAGCTTGTAGGGGTATTTCGGGCTCGCCACCGGGTTGCCGTTCGGCAGGTAGATCGAGGCCACCCGAACCGGCGCGACGCCGTCCCCGGCGACCAGCGCCTCGACGTAGCGGGACTGCTCGTCCTCGGCGTCGCCCGGAAGCGCGCGCAGAACCGTCTCCGGATCGTAGGTCAGCGGCGCGCGCACCAGCAGCGCGACCCCGTTATAGGCCTTCTGGCCCACGGCCTCGACGGCGTAGCCCGCAGCCTCGATCTCGGCGCGCGGAAACGCCTCCTCCTGGCACTTCAGCTCCTGCAGGCAGACCACGTCCGGCTTGGCCTCGTCGAGGAAGGCGAGCAGGTGCCCGACCCGCTGCTTGATCGAATTGACGTTCCACGTGGTGATGCGCATCGCTGGCGTCCTGGAGAGCGGAGCCCGTCATCGGGCCTTCGCACCGCCCTGACAAGCGGAAGGCCGGACGCATCGTCGTCCGTCCCGCAACGAGGTCGCCGGTGGACTGGTTCGAGCCGATCGCCGGCTATTGCGAGCGCGGGAGCCCGGCGTTCTGGGCCGAGCCGGTCAACGCCGTCTCCAACGCCGCCTTCCTCGTCGCCGGCACCGTCGCGTTCCGGCGTGCCCGCACGGTGGACGATCGGCCCGCCGCCGCTCTCGCGCTCCTGACGGCAATCGTCGGCGTCGGATCCTTCCTGTTCCACACCCTCGCCGTGCGCTGGGCGATGCTCGCCGACGTGGTGCCGATCGCCGTGTTCATCCACGCCTACTTCTTCCTGGCGATGGTGCGGTTCCTGCGATTCGGGCTCGTGGCGGCGGCGGCGGCGACCCTGGCGTTCGCGGGCTTCGGCTTCGGGCTCGTCCCCGCCCTCGATGCCGCCGCCGGGCGCTCGGTCGAGGCCCTCACCGACGGCTCGGTCGACTACCTGCCGGCCGTGCTGGCGCTCCTCGGCGTCGCGGTCGGGCTGCGATGGCTCGGCGACCCGTCGTCGACCGCCCGGCGGCTCGCCGCGCTGGCGCTCCTGTTCGGCGTCTCACTCGCCCTGCGCACGATGGACCGCAGCGTCTGCGCGCGCGTGCCCGTCGGCACCCACGCCCTCTGGCACCTGCTGAATGCCGGCATCCTCTTCGGCCTGGTCGTCGCCGCCGTGCGGCATCGGGCGGCGTCGCGCCGCCGGTGACGGGGGGCGCCCGGAGACGACCGCGCGACCGGCCGATTTCTTGCGCCTCCCGGCAAATCGAGGCAGAAGGACGCCGCCGCAGCCGATGGGGCGCGCGGCGTACCCCGCGCCCGTCCGCGCTGGCCGACAGGCCGCCGACGGCGCAGGGCAGAAGGCTACGAAAACCAGCATGTCCCAGAGCTTCCGCCTCGGTGTCGCCGGTCTCGGCACGGTCGGTGCCGCCGTCGTCCGCATGATCGCGCGCCGCTCGGCGGCGCTCGCCGCCGCCACCGGCCGCGACATCCGCGTCGTCGCGGTCTCCTCCCGCGACCGGACGCGCGACCGCGGGTTCGACGTCGCCGGCCTGCACTGGTTCGACGACCCGGTGGAGATGGCGCGCTCGGCCGAGGTCGACTGCGTGGTCGAGCTGATCGGCGGTTCGGAAGGGCCGGCCAAGGCGGTCGTCGAGGCGGCGCTCGCCGCCGGCAAGCCGGTCGTCACCGCGAACAAGGCGCTGCTCGCCCTGCACGGCGCGGCGCTGGCGACGTCCGCCGAGACCGCGGGCGTGGCCCTAGCCTACGAGGCGGCGGTCGCCGGCGGCATCCCGGTGATCAAGGCGCTGCGCGAGGGGCTGGCCGGCAACGCGGTGAGCCGCGTCTACGGGATCATGAACGGCACCTGCAACTACATCCTCACCCGGATGGAGCGCGAGGGCCTGACCTTCGAGGCCTGCCTCAAGGACGCGCAGGCGCTGGGCTACGCCGAGGCCGACCCGACCTTCGACGTCGAGGGCTTCGACACCGCCCACAAGCTCGCGATCCTGACGAGCCTCGCCTTCGGCACCGCGATCGACGCCGAGGGCGTCTCGGTCGAGGGCATCTCCGGCGTGAAGCCGCTGGACCTGCTGATGGCCGAGGAGCTCGGCTACCGGATCAAGCTGCTCGGCGTCGCGCAGGCGACGGAGGCCGGGATCGAGCAGCGCGTGCACCCGACCATGGTGCCGAAATCCTCCAGCATCGCCCAGGTGATGGGCGTGACGAACGCGGTGACGATCGACGCGGACGCCGTCGGCGAGCTGACCCTGATCGGCCCGGGCGCCGGCGGCGAGGCCACGGCGTCGGCGGTCGTCGCCGACATCGCCGACCTCGCCGCCGGCCTGACCCGCCCGACCTTCGGCTGCCCGACCGCGCAGCTGCGCCCCGCCGAGCGGGTCGAGATGCAGCGCCACGAGGGCGGCTATTACATCCGCCTCACGGTCCACAACCGGCCCGGCGTCGCGGCGGGCGTGGCCACCCGCATGGCCGAGCGCGAGATCTCATTGGAGAGCATCCTGCAGCGCCGCACCGGGGAGACGGCGGAGAGCGATCCGCACGGGCGCTCCGGGCAGCCGGTGCCGCTGGTGCTGATCACCTACGCCGCGACGGAGGGCAACATCCGCGCGGCGCTCGACGCCATCGCCGCCGACGGGCTGCTGGCTGAGGCGCCGCAGCTCATCCGAATCGAGCGGGAATAAGCCTCCTCGGCGCTCGAAGGATAAGCACTATCGTTCCTCTTCGCTGGAAATTCGGAAACCTGAGTTATTTTCGTGCATCCTGCCTGCGCTAAGCTGTAGGAGCAGGGCACCGAAAACGTTCGGGCCGCGGGAAGGGCTTGGGAAACGATGGACGAGGCGCTCATGCAGGGCTCGCGGAGCGTCGTCGCGCGCACGCTCACCCTCGAACTCGCGCGCGTGACCGAACGCGCGGCCATCGCCGCGGCGGCCCTGCGCGGGCAGGGCAACGAGAAGGCCGCCGACCAGGCCGCCGTCGACGCGATGCGGGCCGAGCTCAACGCGCTGCCGATCGACGGCACCGTGGTGATCGGCGAGGGCGAGCGCGACCAGGCGCCGATGCTGTTCATCGGCGAGCGCCTCGGCAGCGGCGGCGGGCCGCGCGTCGACCTCGCGGTCGATCCGCTGGAGGGTACGACCCTGTGCGCCAAGGACATGCCGGGCGCCATCGCGATCATGGCGATGGCCGAGCGCGGCTCGCTCCTCGCCGCCCCCGACGTCTACATGCAGAAGATCGCGATCGGCCCGGGCTATCCGCCGGGGATCGTCGACCTCGACGCCAGCCCCGCCGACAACATCGCTGCGCTCGCCCGCGCCAAGAGCGTGCCGGCATCGCAGATCGTGGCGATCGTCCTCGACCGGCCGCGCCACGCCGACCTCGTCGCCGCGATCCGCGCGGCGGGCGCCGGGGTCCGCCTGATCTCGGACGGCGACATCGCCGGCATCATCTTCACCAACTCGCCCCACGAGACCGGCGTCGACATCTATCTCGGGACCGGCGCGGCGCCCGAGGGCGTGATCGCGGCCGGCGCGCTGCGCTGCATCGGCGGCCAGATGCAGGGCCGGCTGATCCTCGACACGCCCGAGAAGCGCCGGCGGGCGCAGGACATGGGCATCGGCGACCCGAACCGGAAATACGAGCTCACCGACCTCGCCCGGGGCGACGTCATCGTGGCGGCGACCGGCGTCACCGACGGCGCGCTGCTGCGCGGCGTGCGCTTCAGGCCCGGCGTGATCGAGACCGAGACCGTGGTCTATCGCTCGGCCACGGGCACGGTACGGCGCATCCTCGGCGAGCACCGCCGCACGGAGCGCAACGTCGACTGAGCATGCGCGAACGCCGTCCGCGGAGGCTTCCCCTGCGGACGGCGCGGTCGTTTACCCGATCAGTTCAGGACGACGACCTTGGTGCCGACGTTGACGCGGCTGAACAGGTCGATCGCATCCTGATTGATCATGCGGATGCAGCCCGACGAGACGCTCTTGCCGATCGAGTTCGGATCGAGGGTGCCGTGGATGCGGAACAGCGTGTCCTTGTTGCCCTGCCACAGGTACATGGCCCGGGCGCCGAGCGGGTTGCGGTTGCCGCCGGGGACGCCGACGCCGCTCGGCAGCGTGTCGACCTCGCGGGCGAGGTGCGGCGTCCGGGCGATCATCTCCTTGGGCGGGTACCAGTCGGGCCAGGCCTGCTTCAGGTTCACCGTGGCGGTGCCCGACCACGAGAAGCCCTGCTTGCCCACGCCGACGCCGTAGCGCCGCGCCCGGCCGTCGGCCTGGACGAGGGTGAGCTGGTGCGCCCGCGGGTCGACGATGATCGTGCCGGGCTCGTAGGGCCCGGTATAGGCGATCTCCTGGCGCAGGAACGCCGGGTTGGTCTTCTTCCAGTTGAACGCCGCCACCGGGAACGCATCGTCGGCGATCGCGGCATAGGCCTTGTCGTAGCTGATCGGGCCGTTGTCGATCGGCCGGTTGATCGCGGCGGCCATGGCCGGGGAGAGCTGGTTGGCGCCGGGCTTCGGCCCGACGGTGAGCGGCGCGGCGGGCGCGTCGGCCGGGCTCTCGGCCAGCGTCTCGGGCGGGCGCTCGGCGAGCTGCTGGCGCTCGGGGGCGAGGCGGCGCTCGGACGTCGCGGCGCGATCGGGAACGGCGCGGCCGAACTCGACGCGGCCGGCATAGGGCTCGTAGCGGCCGGCGCGGAGGCGGTAGAGCGCGCCGGTCTGGTCCTGGAACAGGCGGTCGTCGTCGCCGACGCCGTCGATGGCGCTCGAGGCGAGGGCGCCCCGTCCCTGGGCGTGACCGGGCGCGGTCGCGGACAGGCTCGCGAGGCTGGTCATCGCGCCGACGAGCAGAAGGCTTCGCAGGGTATTCGACATGGCGGTTCGAAACGTCCTTGATCCGAGGTCCCCGGGTCGGCGCGGGGCCGGCACGGAACCTTGAGTCACGCGGTCGTGCAGCGGCGGCCGCGATCCGGTGGTGACGATCCAAGGCTTAGCAAGTCCCGGCCCGTCGCGTCATCCTCCGCAGCGTCCCGGACGCCGTTTCATCGCGTGCCGTCGATTCCTTGCAACGGTCGGCCCCGAGCGCGCTCTCGTCTTCCCGGAATCTGCGGGGTCGCGAGATCTGCAGTGCAGAGCGGGCGCGTGGCCGGAACGCGAGGCGAGAGCTGGACGGCAGCATCCGGGCGCCCGTCGGCACCCGCCCTTTACCATGCCCGATCGTTCCCGGCAGAGCGGGGACAAGTTGCGGAGACGCGATTGATTTGTCGCCCCTCTTGGCGCCAACAGTATCGCAGATCACACCATCTTCGGACATCGACCCGTGTCATCCGCTTCGAACTTGCGCACGCGCCTCGCGGCGTCGCTCCTGGCGCTCGCCTGCGTCGTCGCGGTCCCGGCCGTCGCCCGGGACGCCGCGAAGCGTCCGGAGCGCCCGCGCCCGGTCCAGACCGTCGAGCCGGACGCGTCCGAGCCGAAGGCCGCCTGGACGGCGGGGACCGCGCCGCCGGATTGCACGCGTGCCCGCCGCAAGTTGTGGCAGCCCGAGCAGGGCTGGATCGTGAAGACCATCACCACCTGCCATTGAGGCTGCGATCCGGCATCCGATCTCGGAGACGTGATCGGTTGATCCGCGGGCCATGCACCCGCACGGGATGCCCGTGGATTGGGCGGATTTCGGCGATCGCATCCTGCCCAGGCATCGTTGCCCTGAAACCCGGCACCGGGTGCTCGCGGGACGGCCGCATGCCGTCCCGTCGCCGGGCCCATTGCACCCCGAAGGTTCGACCCTCCGGAGCGCCGGTTCATCAGGCCGGGGGCATCCGGCGTCGCGTCCGCGTCTGGCACGGTTGCTGCTTGGGGTGGTGCGCTGCGCCATGCGCGGCACGCTGGGCAACGAAGCCTCGCAATGCGGACGGTGTGAGTCCGGTTCCTCCGGCATGAGCGGCTGCGCCCGAGCGCCCGCCCGATCAAGACGAGCACCCACGATGGCCTCCTTCAAGACCGTGATGAAGTCGGGACATCCCCCGACGCTGTTCGCCGCCTTCCTCTACTTCGACTTCTGCTTCGCGATCTGGGTCCTCAACGGCGCCATGGGGCCGTTCATCACCGAGACCTACAAGCTCTCGCCGGCCCAGACCGGGTTCATGATCTCGCTGCCGATCCTCGCCGGCGCGATCATGCGCTTCCCGCTCGGGGTGCTCGCCCAGTACATCGGCCGGAAGAACGCCGCCATCACCGAGATGAGCGTCATCATGCTGGCGATGGCCTACGGGTTCTTCTTCATCTCCAGCTACAACGACGTGCTCGCCATGGGCGTGCTGCTCGGCATCGCCGGCGCCTCGTTCGGCGTGGCCCTGTCGCTCGGCTCGGGCTGGTTCCCGCCGGAGCACAAGGGGCTCGCGATGGGCATCGCCGGCGCCGGCAATTCCGGCACCGTGCTCGCCGTGCTGTTCGCGCCGCCGCTCGCCCAGGCCTACGGCTGGCAGGCGGTCTACGGCTTTGCCGGCTGCGTCATGGCGATCCCGCTCATCGTGATGATCGTCCTCGCCAAGGAGCCCCCGGATCTCGAGCACCAGTCCTTCAAGGACCACATCTCGTGCCTGTTCACCAAGGACGGCTGGGCCTTCTCGCTGATCTACGTCATCACCTTCGGCGGCTTCATTGGCCTGTCGAACTTCCTGCCGACGTTCTTCTACGAGCAGTTCGCGGTGACCAAGGTCGAGGCCGGCCGGCTTACCATGCTCGCCGCCTTCATGGGCTCGGGCATCCGCATCCTCGGCGGCTACTTCGCCGACCGCCTCGGCGGCATCGCCGTGCTCTCGGTCGTCCTGCTCGCCTCGATCGCCTCGTTCCTGGCGCTGACCGCGACGCCGTCGCTGGCCGCGACCACGATCCTGTTCATGCTCTGCTTCGCCGCGCTCGGCGCCGGCAACGGTGCGCTGTTCCAGCTCGTGCCGCTGCGCTACCCCACCAACACCGCGGTGTCGGGCTCGATGATCGGCGAGATCGGGGCGCTCGGCGGCGCGATCCTGCCGAACGTCATGGGCTTCTCGAAGCAGTATACCGGCGCCTTCGCCACCGGCTTCGTCGTCTACGCCGTCTTCGCCGGGATCGTGCTCGGCTGCCTGTTCCTGTGGCAGCGCAAGTGGGTCGGCACCTGGGTCGGCCCGCGCGGCAAGGTGCTCGATCCGTCGGCCACCCCGGCCGCGAACGACGGCATGCGCGCCGCCACGGCCTGAACCCTCCACCATCGTCACGGATTAGCACGGGGGCTTCGGCCCCCGTTTTTCGTTTCGCCCCCAGCCGACGGCGAGAAGGGCGAGCGGGGACGGCGAGATGCGACCGTCGCGGTCTCTGCCTCAGCCCGGCGCGAGGGACGCGCAGTCCGGTGCCGTGCTCGGCCCGCCACGGGTGCGATCGACCCGCCCCCGCCTCGCTCGCGCTGCCCGAGCCATCCCGACGCCGCCGTCGGCCGACGTCGCGGTGGATTGCGCCTGCGGAAAAAACCGGGTCTTTGTCACCGACGGTTGCACTCCGGCATCGGCCGAGCGTACTGAATACGTAATGCGAAACGTCGCATCCGGTCGCGAGGCCAGGGTGCCGGCGAGGACCGCCACAAGGCGGCTGCGACAAAAATCCTGCCGGAGGATCGACGCCATGATCAAGCGCCTGAGCGCCACGAACAGCGTGCTGTTCCTGCTCTGCCTGATGTACTTCATCACCTATCTCGACCGCGTGAACATCGCCACCGCGGGCGCCGTGATCATCAAGGATCTCGGCATGTCGAACACCCAGTTCGGCCTGATCCTCTCGGCCTTCGCCTACCCCTACGCGATCTTCCAGGTGATCGGCGGCTCGGTCGGCGACAAGTTCGGCGCGCGGCGCACTCTGCTGGTCTGCGGCCTGATCTGGGCCACGGCGACGATCCTCACCGGGTTCGTCGGCGGCCTCGTCAGCCTGTTCCTCGCCCGCGTGCTGCTGGGCTTCGGCGAGGGCGCGACCTTCCCGACCGCCACCCGCGCCATGCAGAACTGGACCGCGCCCGGACGGCGCGGCTTCGCGCAGGGCATCACCCACGCCTTCGCGCGGCTCGGCAACGCGGTCGCGCCGCCGATCGTCGCCTTCCTGATCTACCATTTCGGCTGGCGCTCGAGCTTCGTCATCCTCGGCGCGATCAGCTTCGTCTGGGTCGTGGTCTGGTACCTGTACTTCCGCGACGACCCGTCCGACCACAAGTCGATCACCCGAGCCGAGCTCGACCAGCTGCCGCCCCCGCGCAAGGTCGGCGCCAAGCAGTCGGTGCCGTGGGGCGCGCTGACTAGGCGCATCCTGCCCGTCACGATCACCTATTTCTGCTACGGCTGGACCCTGTGGCTGTTCCTCGGCTGGCTGCCGAGCTTCTTTAAGCAGAGCTACGGCCTCGACCTGAAGAACTCGGCGCTGTTCGCCTCGGGCGTGTTCTTCGCCGGCGTCGTCGGCGACACGCTGGGCGGCGTGCTCTCCGACCGGATCTTCGAGAAGACCGGCAACCTCAAGCTCGCGCGCCTCTCGATCGTCGTGATCGGCTTTCTCGGCGCGGCGGCGAGCCTGACCGGCGTGTTCTTCACCCGCGACCTCACCTACGTCGCGCTGCTGCTGTCCTCGGGCTTCTTCTTCGCCGAGCTGGTGATCGGGCCGATCTGGTCGGTGCCGATGGACATCGCGCCGAAGTTCGCCGGCACCGCGAGCGGGCTGATGAACACCGGGTCGGCGGTGGCGGCGATCGTCTCGCCGATCGTGTTCGGGCTCATCGTCGACGCGACCGGCGACTGGACGCTGCCGTTCGCGGGCTCGATCGGCCTGTGCCTGCTCGGCGCGGCCACCGCCTTCACCATGCATCCCGAGCGGCCCTTCGTGGAGCCGGCCGAGGCCGGTCTCGTCCCGCCGGGGGCGACCCTTCCGGCGCGCTGAGGGGATGCCTATGACGGAGACCCGACGCGAAGGCCCGCTCGCGGGCGTCAAGGTGGTTGAGCTCGCCCACATCATGGCGGGCCCGGTCTGCGGCCTGATGCTCGGCGACATGGGCGCCGAGGTGATCAAGGTCGAGAAGATCCCGGGCGGGGACGACACCCGCCGCTCGGTGCCGCCCGCGATCGAGGGCGAGAGCGCCGCCTACATGATGATGAACCGCGGCAAGCGCGGCCTCGCCCTCGACCTCAAGAGCGAGGCCGGCAAGGCGGTGCTGCACCGCCTGCTCGCCGATGCCGACGTGCTGATCGAGAACTACCGCGCCGGCACGATGGAGAAGCTAGGCTTGAGCTACGAGGCCCTCCGCGAACGCTACCCCGCCCTGGTCTACTGCTCGCTCTCCGGCTTCGGCCGCTCCGGCCCCTACGCCGAGCGCGCCGGGTTCGATCTCGTCGCGCAGGGGATGAGCGGGCTGATGAGCGTCACCGGCGCCGGGCCGGGCGAGCCGCCGATGAAGTGCGGGCCGCCGGTCACCGACATCACCGCCGGCATCCTCGCGGCGATGGGGGTGCTCGCCGCCTACACGCACCGGCTCAAGACCGGCCTCGGCCAGGTGGTCGACACCTCGCTGTTCGAGGCCGGCATCACCCTGACCTACTGGCAGTCGGCGATCGCCATGGCGACCGGGATCGCGCCGGGGCCAATGGGCTCGGCCCATCCGCTGAATGCCCCCTACGAGGCGTTCGAGACCGAAGACGGCTGGATCACCATCGGTGCGGCCAACCAGACCAACTGGCTGCGCCTGCTCGACGTGCTCGGCGCCGCGGAACTCGCCGCCGACCCGCGCTTCGCCCTCAATGCCGGGCGCATGGAGCATCGGATCGCCCTCGCCGAGGCGCTGGCGCCGTTCTTTCGCAGCGCCACCTCCGAGGCCTGGCTCGCGCGCCTGGAGGCGGGCGGCGTGCCGGCCGGGCCGGTGCTCGACGTCAACCAGATGCACCGCGACCCGCACACGTTGGCCCGCGAGATGGTGGTCCCGGTCGATCATCCCCGCGCCGGGACGATGACGACGCTCGGGCTGCCGGTGAAGTTCTCGGCGACGCCGGGCAAGGTCCACGGCCCGGCACCGCTCTTCGGCGAGCACTCGCGCGCGATCCTGCGCGGGGCCGGCTACGACGCGGCGGCGATCGACGGCTTGATCGCGGCGGGCGTCGTGGGCGAGACGACGGCGTGACGATTGGAGAGGACTTCCACCATGAGCGACGCCGCCCCGACCGATGAGCTGCTGGTCTCCCAGGACGGCGCGATCGCCCGCATCGTCCTCAACCGGCCGCACGCCCGCAACGCGCTGACCTTCGCGATGTACGAGGGCCTGGTCACGCAGTGCCTGCGGATCCAGGAGGACGCCTCGGTCAAGGCGCTGGTGATCACCGGCGCCGGCGAGAAGGCGTTCGCCGCCGGCACCGACATCGCCCAGTTCCGCAGCTTCGAGACCGCCGAGGACGCGCTCGGCTACGAGCGCTTCATGGACCGGGTGCTCGGCACGCTGGAGCGGATGCGGGTGCCGACCATCGCGGCGATCGCGGGCGCCTGCACCGGCGGCGGGGCGGCGATCGCCGCCGCCTGCGACCTGCGCATCGCCACGCGCGACGCCCGCTTCGGCTTCCCGATCGCCCGCACGCTCGGCAACTGCCTGTCGCAGGGCAACCTCAAGCGCCTGTCGGACCTGATCGGCCCGGCGCGGGTCAAGGACATCATCTTCACCGCCCGCCTCGTCGGCGCCGAGGAGGCGCTCGCCATCGGCCTCGTCGGCGAGGTGGTGGCCGATGCCGCCGCCCTGGCCGCGCGCGCGACGGAGCTGGCGACGCTCCTGACCGGCTACGCCCCGCTGACGATGCAGGCCACCAAGGAAGGCCTGCGCCGGCTCGCCGAGGAGGCCGCCGCCCCCGAGGGCGAGCCGCAGCCCGGCGACGACCTGATCCTCAGCTGCTACATGAGCCGCGATTTTCGCGAGGGCATGGAGGCGTTCCTCGCCAAGCGCACGCCGGACTGGCAGGGGCGCTGATCCGCTTTCCCGCACGGGCGATCGAACCTCGCTCGATCCGCATTGGGTCGCCCGTTCGCCGCGCATCCCCTCGCTCCGCCTGCGGGGAGAGGGCCGCGACGGCCTCGTCGTCGGCGCGGCGCGGCGGCAGCCGAAGGTGAGGGGGCTTCGACGAAGGAGCCTCGTTCGTCCCCTCACCCTCGCTACGGCTTCGCCTCCGCTTCCCGCAGGCACGACGAGGTGCCTTCGGGCCTCTCCCCGCGTGCGGGGAGAGGGGAGAAGGGCCGCGCTACCGCGTCGACGGCAGCAGCAGGTCCGGCAGCCACAGGGCGATGCCCGGCACGAGGCACAGGATCAGGATCGCGACCGCCATCAGCACCACGAAGGGGAGCGTGCCCCAGATGATGTCCGAGAGCGGGATGTCCGGGGCGATGTTCTTGATGACGAAGATGTTGAGCCCCACCGGCGGGTGGATCAGGCCCATCTCCATGGTGATCGTCATCACCACGCCGAACCAGACGAGGTCGAAGCCCGCGGCCTTCAGCGGCGGCAGGATGATCGGCGCCGTCATCAGGATGATCGAGACCGGCGGCAGGAAGAAGCCGAGCCCGATCACCAGCCCGAGGATCGTGACCAGCAGCACCCAGGGCGAGAGCTGCATCGCCACGATCGCGGCGGCGGCCGACTGCGAGATGTGCAGGTAGCTCATCACGTAGGCGTAGAGCAGCGACATGCCGATGATCAGCATCAGCATGGTCGATTCGCGCAGGGTCGCGGTAAGGATCGGGCTGACGTCCCGCGGGCGCCAGACGCCGTAGATCACCGCGATCAGGCCGAGCGCCAGGAGGCCGCCGAGGCCCGCGGTCTCGGAGGGCGTCGCGTAGCCGCCGTAGAGCGCGACCATCACGCCGGTGAGCAGCACCACGAAGGGCAGCACCCGCGGCAGCGTCTCGAACCGCTGGCGCATGCTGTAGGTGTCCTCGGCGAGGATCGGCGACTGGACGCCGCCCCGCTCGTAGGCGGCCTTCGCGGTGGCGTACTCGGCGCGGAAGCGGAACATCGCCCACGCCGCGAACAGCCCCACCAGCAGCAGCCCCGGCCCGATGCCGGCGAGGAACAGGCGCCCGAGCGACTGCTCGGCGGCCACCGCGTAGAGGATCATGGTGATCGACGGCGGCAGCAGGATGCCGAGCGTGCCGCCGGCCGCGATGATGCCGGCGGCGAAGCCCGGCGAGTAGCCGCGCTTGCGCATCTCCGGGATGCCGGCCGAGCCGATCGCCGAGCAGGTCGCGGGCGAGGACCCCGCCATGGCGGCGAACAGCGCGCAGGCGAAGACGTTGGCGATGCCGAGCCCCCCGGGGATGCGGTGCATCCAGGCATGCATCGCCGAGTACAGGTCCTGCCCCGCCTTCGAGCGCCCGATCGCGGCGCCCTTCAGGATGAAGAGCGGGATCGAGAGCAGGGTGATCGAGGCCATCTCCTCGTAGACGTTCTGCGCCACGGTATCGAGCGAGGCCGACGGCATGAAGAAGAACATGAACGCCAGCGCGACGAAGCCGAGCGCGAAGGCGATGGGGATGCCGGCCAGCATCGCCGAGAGGGTGGCTCCGGCATAGAGGAAGCCGATCGCGGCGGTGCTCATCGGGTGATCCTCGCGGTGTCGACGGTGTCGCCCATCGGGTCGGTGCCGCGCGGCGTCGCGTCGGGCCGCCCGTGCATGTCCTTGTTCAGGTCGGCGCCGACGCCGATCTTCGGCGCGACCCAGCCGGCGGAGTTCGGGCCGTAGGTCAGGGCCTGGACGATCTGCACGGCGAACTGGATGCCGAGCAGCGTCATGCCGACGGCCATCAGCGCGTAGGGGATGGCGAGCGGCGGGCCCCAGCTCGATTGCGAGACCTGGCCGTCGACCCAGGCCTCGTGGAACAGCGTCCAGCTCTTCCAGGCGAAGAACACCACGAAGACGAAGCTGATCACGTCGGCCATGAGCAGGCGGGCGCGGTTGACCTTGGGCGACAGGAACCCGGTCAGCGCCTCGATCGCCACGTGGCCGCGCTTGGCCTGGACCGCGGCCGCCGAGAAGAAGGTCGCGCCGACGATCAGGAACACGGCCATCTCGTCCTGCCAGTCGGTCGGCTCGTGCAGGACGTAGCGGATCACCACGCTGTAGCTCAGCACGAGGCAGGCGCCGACGAGCGCCAGCCCGCCGAGCACCATGATCACCCCGTTCAGGCGCTTCATCGCGCGATCCATGACGCCGAGCGCGCCGGGGATCCGGGGCTCGGCGACCGCCTTCGTCTCGGAGGCGGCCGAGGCCGCGTCGAAGGCGTGGCTCATCGTGTGTGCTCCCGATGCAGACGCCTCGGGAGCGTTCCGCGGCACCGGCCGGGGCGCGCATTCGCGCTTGCCGGCCGTTGGCCGGATGGCCCGGACTGCGCTTGCCTCGCGCTCATGCGACCTGCTCCGCGAGCTTGAGGAGCTCGGCGCACTGCGCGTTCTTGGAGGCGTAGTCCTTCCACGCCGTGTCGCGGGCGATGTCGCGCCACTGCCCCATGGTCTTCTCGTCGAGGTTCTGCACCTTGGCGCCGGCCTTCGCGAAGACCTGCTCGACATGGGTGTCGTCGGCCTTGGCGCCGTCCTGGCCGAAGGATTCGAGCTCGGCGCCGACGGTCATGATCAGGTCCTGCTGGTCCTTCGGCAGGCCGCTGAAGATCGACTTCGACATCATGATCGGCTCGAGCATGAACCAGTACGAGCGCTCGCGGCCGGAGGTGAGCGCCTTCGACAGCTCCTCGAGGCGGAACGAGATCAGGCTGGTGGAGGAGGTGATGACCGCGTCGCACGCGCCGGTCTGCATCGCGGCGTAGGATTCGCTCGACGGGATCGAGAGGGTGGCCGCGCCCGCCTGCTTCATCATCAGATCCATCTCGCGCGAGCCGCCGCGGACCTTGAGGCCCTTGGCGTCGGCCGGCGCGTAGAGCGGGCGCTCGCGGCTGGCGACGCCGCCCGCCTGCCAGACCCAGGAGACGAGGATGATGCCCTTGGCGTCGAGGATCTCGGTGAGCTTGCGGCCGACCGGCGCCGCCTTCCAGGCGACGCCCTGCGCGTAGGAGGTCACCAGCCCCGGCATCAGACCGATGTTCAGCTCGGGGATCTCGCCGCCGGCGTAGGGCGAGGGGTAGAGCGACATGTCGAGCGCGCCTTTGCGCATCGCGCCGAACTGGGCGTTGGTCTTCATCAGCGACGAGCCGGGATAGACCTGCACCTCCAGCGCGCCCTTCGAGCGCTCGCCGACGGCCTTCGCGAGCTTCCGGCACATGCGGTCGCGGAAGTCGCCTTCGTCGATGGTGCCGCCCGGGAACTGATGCGAGAGCTTCAGCACGGTCGCGGCCTGGGCCGCGCCGAGGCCGAAGCGCAGCAGGGCCGGCGCGGCGAGGCCGCCGGCGAGGAGGGCGCGTCGGGTCGGCATCATGATGTTTCTCCCGCGTCGCACAATCGCGACTGTATTGTTTTGCGCCGCACAATATACGGGATGCAACGCTTGGTATACATTGAAGGGGCTCTTGTATATTTTGTCAACGCCCCTGCATAATGAGCGGAGAGAAAACGTTGCGCCCGGGAGGGGTTCGGCGATGAGCCAGGCACAGCGCCTGCGGCAGACCATCGAGGACGAGATCGTGGCCGGCCGCTTGGCCGTCGGCGCGCGCCTCGACGAGGTGGTTCTCGCCGAGCGGTTCGGGGTGTCCCGGACGCCGATCCGCGAGGCGCTGCTGCAACTGGCGGTCACCGGGCTCGTCGAGACCAAGCCGCGCAAGGGCACCATCGTCAGCGCGCCGGAGCCGCAGCTCCTGCTGGCGATGTTCGAGACCATGGCCGAGCTGGAGGCGGCCTGCGGCCGCTTCGCGGCCCGGCGTCTGACGCCGGACCACGAGGCCGCGCTGAAGGCGGCGCTCGCGGCCTGCGAGACCGCCGCCGCGGCCGGCGACACCGAAGGCTACTACGCGGAGAACCACGTCTTCCACGCGGTGGTCTACGGCGCCTGCGGCAACGCCTTCCTCGCCGAGCAGGCGCGCCTGCTCAGCCGGCGGCTCGCGCCCTATCGCCGCCTGCAGCTTCGGACGCGGCATCGGCTCGGTCAGTCGCTGGCGGAGCATGACAGCATCGTCGCGGCGATCGTCGGCGGCGACGACGCGGCGGCGGCCGAACGGCTGCGGACGCACGTGGTGGTGCAGGGCGACCGCTTCTCAGACCTGGTCGCCGGCCTGCGCTCCCTCGGCAACGCCGCCTGAGTCACCGACCGGACGGAACCATCCGGCTCGGGCGGGCAGCGGGAATTGCATTTACCGCGATTGCGATCGGAGCGGGCGTCTACGCAGAACAACTCAACCACAGATTGTTTTTGATGGTACGATCCTTCGTCCTGGGGCGTGCGGGTCGGAGTCGTCGATGCTCAAGCACTTCGTGAAGACCGCGGGCCGGAAGGCGGGTCTCGACATCTTCCGGGCGAGCACCGATCCGTTCCGGTGGAGCCACACCGTCCACGATTACTATCCGGTCGCCCCGCAGGCACGCTGGCAGCCGCAGACCCTTCCGCACAGCCGCCTGCGAACGGTGCTCGACCAGGGCCGCCCGGATTACGAGCGCTTCGTGTCGGCGCTGGAGGACCACGCGGCGCTGATCCACGGGGTCGCCCACGCGCCCGACATCGCCAACCCGACCGCGCCGTGCTGGAACAACACCTGGTTCACGGCGCTCGATGCGGCGGCCCTCGTCACCTTCCTCGCCTGGAAACGGCCGGCGCGCTACGTCGAGATCGGTTCGGGCACCTCGACCTGCTTCGCCCGCTACGCCGTCGAGGCCCTGTCGCTGCCGACGCGGATGACCTCGATCGATCCCAACCCGCGCCGGCACATCGACCAGATCTGCGACCGGGTGATCCGCCAGCCGCTCGAGGTCTGCGACCTCGCGGTCTTCGACGCGCTGCAGGCCGGCGACGTGCTGTTCTTCGACGGGTCGCACCGGGCCTTCGCCAACTCCGACGTGGTGGTGTTCTTCTTCGAGATCCTGCCGCGGCTGGTCCCGGGCGTGATCGTGCACATCCACGACATCTTCATCCCCGACGACTACCCGACCGCCTGGAACTACCGGCTCTACAACGAGCAATATCTGCTCGCCGCGATGCTGATGTGCGGACGGCCGCCGTTCAAGGTCACGGCGCCGATCACCTATCTCTGCCAGGATGCCGGCTTCGGCGAGCGGGTGAAACGGGTGTTCGCGGCGCGCGCCGGCGGCCCGGACATCCCGTTCCACTACCCGAACGACACCGGCCTGCCGGGCGCCTCGTTCTGGTTCGAGATGACGGACGCCGACTAAAGCCTCAGTCGGCGGCGTCCGCCGGCAGGTCGGCGGAGGCCTCGCCGAAATTGGCGGCGATCACCGGCTTCTTGCCGCGGATGTGCTCGCGCATCAGCTGGGAGAGCGCGGTGCCGTCGCGGGCCCGCAGAAGCTGCACCATGCGGTCGTGCTCCTCGATCGCCCGGGTCCACTGCTCGGGCGTCTGGTGCGCGGAGTAGCGCGAGCGCTGGATGCGGCCCGACAGGCTGCGATAGATCCCCGCCAGCGTCGCGTTGCGGCTCGCGGCCATGATCGCCTCGTGGATCTGGCGGTTGAGGCGGAAGTAGCCGGCCTCGTCGGAGGCCTTCCACATCCCGACCATCGCGTCGTGATCCGCCTGGATCGCGGCGATCTCGTCCTCGGTGACGGTGCGGCAGGCGAGGTCGGCGGCCGTCGCCTCGAGGCCGGCGATGACCTCCATCATCTCCTCGATCTCCACCTGGGAGATGCTGGCGACCCGCGCCCCGCGATTGGGCAGCAGCTCGAGGTGGCCTTCGGTGGCCAGGATCTTGATCGCCTCGCGAAGCGGCGTGCGCGAGATGCCGAAGCGTTCGGTGAGCTCGCCCTCGTTGACGCGCGCCTTGGGCTCCATCTCCCCGGATTGAATCAGCGCCCGGATCCGGTCCGCCACCTCGTCGTGAAGATAACGTCGATTGATGCCGAGGCCGGGATCGATCTTGTTCATGCGTTCGATGCAATCGCGGGCGAGCAGGAGGCGCCCCTGTTTAGGCGCCTCCGAAATCAGTGTCGAGGCATCAGGGCTCGGTCCAGGATCCTGATCACATGTTCTGCCTCCAACCCGAGCCCGTCGTGGATCTGGTGGCGGCAGCTGGTGCCGTCCGCGACCACGAGATCGCCGGGGCCGGCCTTGCGCAAGGCCGGAAACAGCGACAGCTCGGCCATCGCCAGCGAGGTGTCGACGGTCTCGGCGCCGTAGCCGAAGGCGCCGGCCATGCCGCAGCAGCTCGATTCGATCGGGCGCACGTCGAGCCCGGGCACGCTGCGCAGCACGCTCTCGACCGCGCCCATCGCGCCGAAGGACTTCTGGTGGCAATGGCCGTGCAGATGCGCGACGCGGCCGCCCTGGTCGGCGAAGTCCGGCGCGATCAGGCCGGCCTTGAGGTCGGCGGCGAGCAGCTCCTCGATCAGCAGGCTCTGCTTGGCCAGCAGGTTCGCGTCCGGCCCGGGCAGCAGGGCGACGAACTCGTCGCGGAAGGTGAGCAGGCAGGACGGTTCGAGGCCGACGACGCGGGCGCCGGCCCTGACGAAGGGCAGGAGCGCGTCCAGCGTCCGTCGCGCCTCGGCCCGCGCCCGGTCGGTCTGGCCCGAGGCGAGCCACGTCCGCCCGCAGCAGAGCGGGCGTTTGCCCTTGGCGGGAAAGACGCGGTGCAGCCGATAGCCGGCGGCGACGAGCACCCGCTCGGCCGCCTCCAGGTTCTCGCGCTCGAAGGCGCGGTTGAAGGTGTCGCCGAACAGGATCACGTCGCGGTGCTCGCCCACCACGTCCTGCGGATGGGCCGGCTCGCCGGTCTCCTTCCAGGGCCTGCGCCAGCGCGGCAGCGAGCGCCGGGCGGAGAGGCCGGCGACCTGCTCGGAGATCCGCGCCAGCGCCGGCACCCGGTCGCGCAGGTTGAGCAGCGGCGCGAGCCGGGCGGCGATGCCGGCGTAGTGCGGCATCGCGCCGATCAGCCGGTCCTTCAGCGGCAGGCCGTGGCGGGCGTGGTAGTGGTGCAGGAACTCGACCTTCATCCGCGCCATGTCGACGCCGGTCGGACATTCGCGGCGGCAGGCCTTGCACGAGACGCAGAGGTCCATCGTGCGCTTCATCTCGGGCGACGTGAACGCGTCCTTGCCGAGCTGGCCCGAGATCGCCAGCCGCAGGGAGTTCGCCCGTCCGCGGGTCAGGTGCTGCTCCTCGCGCGTGACGCGGTAGGACGGGCACATCGCCCCGCCGGCGAGCTTCCGGCAGGTGCCGTTGTTGTTGCACATCTCGACGGCGCCGCCGAAGCCGCCGGCCTCGGGCCAGTCGAGCGCCGTCGCCTGCGGCTCGCTCACCCGGTAGTCCGGCGCGAACCGCATCAGCGTGCGGTCGTCCATCCTGAGCGGGCGCACGATCTTGCCCGGGTTCAGGCGGTTCTCCGGGTCGAACGCGTCCTTGACCGCATCGAAGGCGCGGGCGAGGCGCGGCCCGAACAGGGGCGCGATGTATTCCGAGCGCGAGATGCCGTCGCCGTGCTCGCCGGAATACGAGCCCTTGTAGCGGCGCACCAGCTCGGAGGTCTCCTCCGCGATGGCGCGCATCTTGGCGACGTCGCCGCCCAGCTTCATGTCGAGGATCGGGCGGACGTGCAGGCAGCCGACCGAGGCGTGGGCGTACCAGGTGCCCCGCGTGCCGTGCTTGGTGAACACGTCGGTGACGGCGTCGGTGTAGTCGGCGAGGTGCTCGAGCGGCACCGCGCAATCCTCGATGAACGAGACCGGCTTCGCGTCGCCCTTCATCGACATCATGATGTTGAGGCAGGCCTCGCGCACCTCCCATACGGACTTCTGGCGCGACGGCTCGTGGATCTCGACCACCGCGTCGGGGAAGCCGTGGTCGGCCATGCAGGCGTCGAGGCGCTTCAGGTCGCGCTTCAGCCCAGCGAGATTCTCGCCGGCGAACTCCGCGAGCAGAAGGCAGTTCGGCGTGCCGCGGGTGATGTCGGCGAGCGTCGCGCGAAACAGCGGGATGTCGGCGCCGAGCACCAGCACGTTGTTGTCGACGAGCTCCACCGCCACGGGGTCGAGGTCGACGATGTGCCGCGTGGTCTCCATCGCGGCGCGGAACGACGGGAAGTGGCACACCCCCATCACCCGGTGCGCCGGCAGCCGCGAGAGCTTCAGCGTCACCGAGGTGGTCGCCGCCAGGGTGCCCTCGGAGCCGACCAGCAGGTGGGCGAGGTTCGGCCGCGCCTCGATCAGCGCATCGAGGTTGTAGCCGCCGACCCGGCGCTGGACCTTCGGGTATTTGTCTCGAATTTCCTGGCGCTCCGATTCGGCAAGCGCGATCATCTTGCGCGCGAGGTCTTCCGCGCGGGCCGAGCCGGTGACGCCGTCGGACGCGTTGCCGGTCAGCCCGAAGCCGAAGGCCTCCGCATCGTGGAACAGCGCCTCCATGGCGAGCACGTTGTCGCTCATCTTGCCGAAGCGCAGCGAGCGGGCGCCGCAGGAATTGTTGCCGGCCATGCCGCCGATGGTGCAGCGGGTCGCCGTCGAGGGCTCGACCGGGAAGAACCAGCCGTCGGCCTTCACGCGGGTGTTCAGGCGCTCCAGCACCATCCCCGGCTCGACGGTGACGGTGCCGGCCTCGGCGTCGTAGTCGCGGATGCCGTTGAAGTGACGGGAACAGTCGACGACCAGCCCGGAGCCGATCGGCTGCCCGTTCTGCGAGGTGCCGCCGCCGCGCATGATCACGGGCACCCCGTGCTCGGCGGCGATCGTCAGGGTCGCGGCGATGTCGGCCGCGCTCCGCGGCAGCACCACGCCGGCCGGCATGATCTGGTAGATCGAGGCATCCGTCGCGTAGCGTCCGCGTGTGAAGGCGTCGAACCGGGCCTCGCCCTGCAACGCCTCGGCGAGACGCCGCGCCAGACCCGCTCCGTTCCGCCCCGCGACGCGTGCGCCCTGTCGTGCACCCTGGGGCGCCGTTCCAACCGCCACCTGCTCGGCCCTCCGTGCGACCGAACGCGGCCGCCTCTCCTAAATGTATTCAAAATTCATTTTTAGGGAAAGATGGCGCGCATCGCCTTCGCGATCCTGCGCGGCCATGGCACTATGGCGCCGCAACCCCGCCCAGAGGCAAGCCTTCCCGTGACGATCGATCTCTACAGCGACACCCAGACGCGGCCGACGCCGGGCATGCGGGAGGCGATGGCGCGCGCGGTGGTGGGCGACGAGCAGTCGGATTCCGACCCGACGACGCGCGAGCTCTGCGACCGGGTCGCGGCGCTGCTCGGCCAGGAGGACGGCGTGTTCATGCCCTCCGGCACGATGTGCAACCTGGTCTCGATCCTGGTGCAGACCCGGGCCGGCGACGAGATCGTGGTCGACGACCAGTCGCACATCTACAACACGGAAGCCGCCGGCTCGGCCGCGATCGGCGGCGTCTCGGTGAGGGCGCTCCCGACGTCGGCGGGCGTCTACACGCCCGAGGCGTTCCGGGCAGCGATCCGTCCGCCGGCGCGCACCGCGCCGCGCAGCGCCCTCGTCTCCATCGAGCAGACCACCAGCTTCTCCGGAGGCTCGGTCTGGGACCTGGCCGACATGCGGGCGATCCGCGACATCGCCCGCGCGCACGGCCTCAAGGCGCACATCGACGGCGCCCGTCTCCTCAATGCGGTAGCCGCCACCGGCATCCCGGCGAAGGACTACGCCGAGGGGTTCGACAGCGTCTGGCTCGACCTCAGCAAGGGTCTCGGCTGCCCGGTCGGCGCGGTGCTGTGCGGCTCCCGCGACTTCGTCGTCGAGGCGTGGCGCTGGAAGTACCGCCTCGGCGGCGCCATGCGCCAATCCGGCGTGATCGCGGCCGCCGGCCTCTACGCGCTCGACCACCACGTCGATCAGCTGAAGACCGACAACGCGCATATCCGGCTGATCCACGCGGCGATCGCCGACGTGCCCGGCCTGCATTTCGATCCGACGGCCGGGCAATCGAACATCCTGTGCTTCGGCGTCGCCGGCCTCGGCGTCACCGCCTCGGACTTCGCCGAGGCCTGCCTCGCGCACGACGTCCGCATCCGCGCCATCGGCAGCCAGATCCGGGTCACGACCCATCTCGACGTCGACCGCGCCGGCGCCGAGCGGGCCGCCGAGGTGATCCGTGCGACGGCGTTTTCGTTCGCCGGGCGCCGGGGGGGCGTTCGTTGATGGTCGAACCCTGACGGGTGATACCCACATCGAGGGTTCGCATTCGATCCCTTGCAAACATCAGAAAGGTCGCTTGCGACTGTCGACGAGGCAAAGGCCTACGGTCGGGTTGGATAGATCTCCGCCGGCCTGTGTTCTATTGTGTAAGGACGACCTTGCCGTTGACGGGCCCGACACCCTTGGGCACCGGCACGCTCGTCGCGTCGTAGTTGGCGTTCAGATACAGTGTTGGACCGTCGTAAAGGTCGAGGAGCTGCACGACGATGACCGTGTAGGCCGACTGATCGCTCACGGCCGCGCTGCCGTCGATGATGAGCCGACCGGCTGGCAGGTAGATCGTGCCCAGCATCGTGCGGGCATTGTTGCTGATGATACGGTACTCGCGCAGCGGCTTCGAGGGGGGAGATGGCGGGGGCGGGGGTGAGCCTTTCGGGCCCGGTGGTGGTGGAACCGGCGCGGACACGCTTGGCTGCTCTGTCATCAGGAAGCCCGCCAGGGGGCCGCTCACCGGTGCCGACAGGCTGATCGTGGTGTTGGCATCGAACCGCAGACCAGCGGCGTCGCCCATGAAATAGAACCCGACATTCTGACCCGACATGCTGGCTTGCTGATCCACGATCAGCGGACCGTCCTTGATGATGTAGACGCCCGGGTTGAGCGTGACCTTGGCCGTTCCGGTGATGTGCAGGCCGCCGCAATACGTGCCGGGATCAAGCGTCGTGCTGGCCGTCACCGCAACGTTGCCGGCTGCTGGTCCTCCCGGTCCCTTTCCTGGGCCAGGGCCGGCCGCCGAACTCACCGTCACGCAGCCCCCGGGGGGCGGTACGGTCACGATGCTGGCCAAAGGATCGTTGATCGCAGGGCAACCCGTGGTCACAGGCGGCGCGAAGTTGGCGCGGGCTGTGCTCGATCCACCGACGCTGCAGATCCTGTCAGCCTTGGCGATGGCGTTGTCGTCACCCTGAATGGCCTTGGCATCTTTGGAGTTGGCATAAAGGGAGCAAGACGTCGCCGACAGGTTCGCGTTCTTCTCCAGATGCAGGCTACCCGTAGCAGCGGGATCGAGGGTGAGCAGGCACAGGCGCATCTTGCCCATGACCGTCGCGGTCGAGCGGGCTGTGATCGGCACCACCTTCACGCCGACGAAGGCTCCGAAGGTGAGCTTGAGATTGTCGGTCGCGCTGGCTGAGACGCCGGTCTTGTCACTGGTGACCGAAACCTGCACGGTCAGGGGCCGATCAGGCGGGGAGGGTGCATTTTCGATGATGATCCGCTGAACGATGCTGGCCACCGCAGTCGAATTCGATGGCGCGAGCTTCAGGGCATTACCTGCCGCGAGCGTGGCATTGTCGACGGCGCTCTGCAATTGGCTACGGCGATAGGCTATGCGGCTGTAATCGATGCCGCCGCCAACCAAGCCAAGGAGGACCACGCTGGTCAACGCGAAGATCAGAGCGACTGCACCGCGGCGATCCGCATGGAAGCGTTGCCAGGTCTGCAGCGCGCGCTGCCAGTAGGGGACACGGTACGCGTGGGTGCGGCTTTGCCGAGCCATTCAGGTACCGTTTGCGAGCGCGTTCCCCCGAACGCCCACACAGCAGCACACACACGTTAAAGATGCATTGGCTCTTGGTCTTCAGCGCCTCGGCCTCTGCGACGTGCCCAGTCCCGAACCTCGCCTACACCTCGACGGCAGGCTTGGATTGAAGGCAAAACGTCCGCTTCGGGGCAAACGGCCAGGGTCCGGTTGCCACTCTTCTCGGAGGTTTGGCTACAGGTACCAAGCGTCGGATTTCGACCCCTGGCAGGGTGGGCGCCGGTCGGCAGAGCCGCACGGCGCCCGCATCGTCCCTGCGCTACTCGGCCTTGCGCTTGACGATGGCGAGGGTCTTCGGATCGAGCTTCAGGTCGAACTGCTTGCCGGAGCCGTCGACGGCATCGTCGACCTCGATCATGCCGTCGTCCAGCTCGATCTCCTTCCACTGGGTGAAGCCTTCCTGCTTCAGCATCGCCTCGACCTTGGCCTGCTGGTCCGGCGGCAGCTTCTCGTCGGCCCGCGCCGCACCGGACAGGCCGGCGGCGAGGACGAGGGCGAGGACGGTGGAAGTCGGGCGCATGGCGGTTTCCCTTCGTGGTTGTCGACCGGCGGAGAACAGCCGCGCGAGGAGCCGGTTCCTGAGGTTGTCAGGCTCATAGGCGCCGCCTAGGCTTACTTTCCCGTAAGCCGAAGGCTCCTCACGTCATGGTCACCCGCGTCGCCACCGTCGCCTTCGAGGGCATCGAGGCGCGTGCCGTCGACGTCCAGGTGCAGATCATCCCCGGCGCGGTAAACTTCACCGTGGTCGGCCTCGCCGACAAGGCGGTGGGCGAATCGCGCGAGCGCGTGCGCGGCGCGCTGATCGCCTCGGGGCTGGCGATGCCGGCCAAGCGCATCACCGTGAACCTCGCCCCCGCGGATCTGCCCAAGGAGGGCTCGCACTACGACCTGCCGATCGCGCTGGGCGTGATGGTGGCGATCGGCGCGCTGCCGGCCGACGCGCTCGCCGGCTACTGCGTGCTGGGCGAGCTGGCGCTCGACGGCACGATCACCGCGGTCAACGGCGTGCTGCCGGCGGCGATGGCGGCGGCCGCGCGCGGGCTCGGGCTGATCTGCCCGGCCGCAACCGGGCCCGAGGCGGCCTGGGCCGGCGGCGACCTCGACGTGCTGGCGCCGCGCTCGCTCATCCAGCTCGCCAACCACTTCAAGGGCACGCAGGTGATGGCCCGGCCGGTGCCGGCGGTCGCCGCCCCCGGGGCGCCCCTGCCGGACCTCCGCGACATCAAGGGCCAGGAGGGCGCCAAGCGCGCACTGGAGATCGCGGCCGCCGGCGGCCACAACCTCTTGATGTCAGGTCCCATTTGCTTGACGGTGGTAAAGCCTGGGCGATACGGTCCGGCACCATGGCAAAGGCATACAGCTACATTCGATTTTCGCGCCCCGAGCAGATGCGTGGAGACACCCAGGGCGACCAACGCGGCGGCCACGATGCGGGCATACGCCTGCGGAGGGAAGGTCTCCGCGGCCAGGGCAAGCCGGCGGAACACCTCACCGATGTGGCGCGCGGTATCTTCCGTATCCGGAGGTGGCGCGGTCAAGGCGGGGGGAGGAAGGCGCTTAAGTGGAGCGGGAATGTCGGTGTTGTCTTGGATGACATCGGTCATGGCGGACTCTCGGGCCACTGGACGTATCGACGTCAGTTAGGCCCCTGGAGCGATCCGGGAAACGGGCGCGGTCCTGCCAGATGGCAGGCGGCGGTGTCTCGCTATGAGTTCGGGGAGGGGCACGGGCTGATCTGCTTCTCAGGCCGTTCGCTTGTGAACGGATGGCGAACAAATGCAGCTGGAATTGTGGTCAGTCAACAGGCCTTGGCGGTTCCTGGCCGCCCTCGGGAACGGTTATTTTTGCGAGCGGTGGATCCCTGTGGAAGATACCCCCAAATTTATGGCAATCGACGAGCTCACCCTTACTCCTAGGGCATTGTAGATAAAACGCCTTCACCAAACTCAACCTGTGATCCTACATTTAGGTAGGCTGAGTCGTGCACGGTTTGACCGTGCTCAAGCCTTTCGAAGGGGAGCCGCTCGCTCGCCCCAGCCTCGTGACAATCGTTCGCTCACGTCATGCCGGGCGAGTACACGCTCACACATTTCCCATGGCGGCCCCGAAGCATCGACGTCACCAGCATATCGGAGATCGAATGCGTTCGCCTTTGCGCGGCGGATCGTGAAGTCGCGTAGCGCTTCATCCAACTTCTCGATGTCATCGATCCACTCGTCGTCAATCACGTCAGGCAAAGTGCCGAAAACGTCGTAGCGGTCACGCATGCGAGTCGAGAGGGTTTCGTAGACCTTTTCGTCTCGCGTTCCGTGGTAAACAAGATTCAGCATGTCGACCTTGTCCCGTCGCTGTCCGAACCGCTTGATCCGACCAATCCTCTGCTCCAAGCGGGACGGGTTCCAGGGCAGGTCGACGTTGATCAGGGTGCCGAGTGTCTGAAGGTTTAGGCCCTCGCATGCCGCATCCGTCGCGACCACAAGCCGGATCGCACGCTCCTTCACGGCTTTCTTGATCTGCTCACGCTCAACGCTGCGCCATTCTCCATCCAGCAGAAGACCGGACTTGCCGGCGCCAGCGTAAACGGAAACCGTTTCGCCGGGCATCCGAGCGCTCAGCCTCTCCGCCACCCAACGCGTGGTGTCGTAGTATTGGCTGAACACGATGCAGCCCAATTCGAGCCACCGTCGGGTGATCAGGAAGTGGAGGACTGCGTCAAGCTTGGGGTCGGAGGGGTGCGGTCCTAGGCGGTCGAGAATATCCTGTAGGTGCCGCCGTTCCTCATCCATGATCTCGGCAACCCCGTCGCCGAGATCCGACATAAGGTCGTCGTCTTCCTGCGCGCGATTTTCCAGGAGCTTGGTAGCTGTCGCGATACCGCTGGCGAAGCTCGAACAAAGCCGTTGGAGCACCAACCCTTTCAGAAGCCCGGCAGATTTCCGACGCTTGCCGAAGGCGGTAGTAAACTTGGTAGCGGCCTCGTACGCAGCGTCGAAATCGTCCGACGTACGGAGGCCCACGCCGTCGAACATGGTCGGGAGGGCCTGCCCAGGCATTGGATGGATGTCGACGGGGATGCGCGGGATCAAGCCCTTCTCTTCCAAGGTCGAGCGTTTGCGCAGTACTACGTGCCGAACGACCGGATTGTTGCGCTGGAAAAACGAGAGCCCGTTTCGGTCGGAGAGAACTTCTTCCTCAAAGAATGGCTTGTAGAATCCGTCCTCGTCAGGGATCTCGCTGTAGGGGAGATCGCACACGAACGACGTGGGGGATTGCCCGACCGCGGTCCTCATCTGCCCATAGATGACTTCGGGTTCATCGCTCGGCGCTAGCGGATTACGAAAAAGCGTCCATGCCTCGCGTTCGTCCCGTGGACGCCTCTCGCCCGTGATCAGGGGGATAGCCTGGGAGGACTTCGTCCACTCGCTCCAGGCATCCCCAAGCACCTGCGGAGCGTTTCTACTCAGGATCCTTAGGAGGTCCCAGAGATCCTCGACATCGGTTTGGATCGGGGTTGCCGTTCCTAGGAGGAGGTGTCGGGTTTTCCGGGCAGCCTCAAGCATGAAGGCGAACAGGTTGTTTGGTTTACGTTCGTCGGCGCCCAGGGCCTTTGCGCCGCGCGCCCGATGCGCCTCGTCCAGTACGATCATGCCGTACGTTTTGGTAAGAAGGAGTGTCCGCTCACGGGTATCGTGGAAGATCAGACCTGTGGAAACGATTCCGATTTGCCGAGGGCATTTCGTGATCCCCTCGGGCCCGGACCAAGGGAGCGGCATTTCATCCGGATCGAGTCGCCATGCTTTTTTCGACGAGAGCCAGACCGCAGACGGGATGTTGAGCTTGTCCTTCAGTTCGATCTGCCACTGCGTCGTCAGGGTCGACGGACAGAGGATCAGGACCGGTCCGTCCCCGAGGAGCGACGAGAGCAAGGCTGCACCGGCCAGGGAGAGGGTTTTACCCACGCCCACCTCGTCAGCGAGCAGAAGGCGGACGTCGCCATAGGTCTCGCGATGTTTGAGGAACAGGCTCACGAAGGCCCGTTGCCACGGCATCAGGCTCTCACCGCCACGATAGAGGTCGCTTTCGACAAGCGCACCCGGCAGAACCTCCTCCGGGGAAAGCTCCTCTAGCTGGACCTCGACGCGCCTGGCGCTCCGCCCGATCTCCTCGATGATAGCGTCAGGAAGGGGCTTGCCGCGTTCCCAAAGGTATTCGAACTCATCCTCTACCCAAGCCACTCCGTCCGGCGACGTGTCTTCCCAGACAAGCTCGTAGTTCGAGCTCCAGCCCTCGCGCGTCTCGTTCAGGCTGCCCATGAAGGCGGACGCCGATCCGTCCGGCCGCCTGATCACGCCCGCCTTCCCATGCAGGAAGGGCGCCTCCCTTCGAGAAACAACACGGACCTCGACGTTGCCCTTCGTCAGGATCTCGTAGAGGCGTTTGTAGCGGGGCCGGCGAAGGAAGCTTTCGACTGAGTCATCGACCTCGTTCCACCGTTCCTTGAGAAGCTGGTCGCGGGCATGTTTCGCCGCGTTGATGTCCTCGGGATCGAGGTCGGCGTTGCAGACGATTCGAACTTTTCCGATCCCACCCAACTCCTCGTTGACCAGGTCGAAGATCGACGAGCGGAAGTAGCCGGCGATCCGATGGTACTCGCTGGCACCCTGTAGCTTGTCCTTCAGGAAGACATGCGAAAGCCGGCCAAGGCGGGAGGAGAACCGGTCCAGGGTTCCACCGCCTACGATCCCGGTTGTAATCCGTCCGGCATGAAGTTGTGCCAATGGGTTCACCCGAGCCGCTCGTTGCGGATAAGGCCATAGAGGATGCCAGCGGCGCGATGCTCGCCTTCGTCGACTCCCTCTCGCTTGCGACCAATGTACGTGGTGATTGCAATGATGTCTTCGCGAGCAGCCAAATACCCTGGAACCAAGTCCTTAAGATGAGAAAGCACGATATCACCCTCGATCTCCGCCTGAAGTTCGTACAAAGCGAACAAGACGGCACGTGTAGAGGATGGTCCAAATTCACGGATCTCAAATCCACCCTTCTTAAAATCTTTAGCACGCCTTAGCCGTGCTTCATTTGGTATCATTGAAGCCATTAAGACGTCATAATCACTGACTCGAAAAGCTTTCGCAAAATTCTGATAGTTATCAAGCTTTTTTGCGCCGGTGGTTTCAACATCCATCATCTTAAAATAAAATCGCTCAACGCCTGTTAGATGCTCCCATACCTTGGCATTCATTCCTTCGGGGACCATGTGTTCATTCGCCACCTGGACGGCAAAATCGATGATGTCTGGCACCAATCCACGTTCACCCCTAACGCGTGGGCGCAACGCTTCTTTTGTCATATCGACCCCGTCAATCTTTGTGTATCTTGTCAGGATACGAAGTGCAGCCGCGTAACCAGCCATTTGAAGGTCCGCGTCCTCGAATAAGTTCTCAATACGGCCTTGCCCTTTGAGGTTTTGGTTTAAGCCAACCATTGTGTCTATCTGCTCAGCTACCTCAACACGGACCTCCTGAACTACTTCATCTTTGTAGCCATTTTCAGCCTGTCCGCGCTTACACAACACCAAAATAACAGTTCCCTGAACATACCCTCCTTTTTTTAAGTCAGAGGAAGTCTCTGTTGCGATGTACCAAGCCGCTTTGACTTGAAGACCAGAGCCCCAGAAAATCTGTGCCATATCTGCCCACACGCCTGCATCTTGGTGTGTAAACATGACAATCTGTATGCCATTATCCGGCATATTTATCGCCATTGCTGTGTAGGCGGCGACCATGGATTTGCGAAACTCTTCGCCTTCGCCTTTGATGGCGAGCGGGCGACGAGAGTCCCACAGCCACTCGTTAAATGGCGAAGGCGCTGTTTTTCTAAGCCAAGCAATAAAATATTCTGTAATCTCGTGATAATTGATGGCGTCAGCATAAGGAGGGTCAGTTACCCAAATATCGCATATCTCGCTTACATCTTTTGCATCTCGTGTAACTATGTCGACTTTCGATTCGATTGGGAAGGATTTAGTGGCAACTATAAATGACTCGCGGGTCCGTAGGAAAGCTGCTTCACCCCAGTTCGAAAGAGTATTAAGGGCCTGATTCGAAAAGACATTAGTAGTAAACTCTGATCCACCGGTGTCCCTACCTGAATTCACCCACCTTGTTAATTTACTCACAAAGTCTAGCGTTCCAGAGAATGAAACTATCATTCGAGGGTCGACAGCAGGAGCCTGCGCAATCAGTGACATGGTGAGGAGGTGTCGTTTAGAAAATAAATGGTGCCAATACGTCCACCCGCGCTCTCGCATCGGCTGACTTGTGTTGTCGCCGGGTTCAATCTCCATATCAGGAATTAGACCTGAGTTTTGCCATTCCGTAATTCTTGATCGGACGATATCTTCGACAACTTTCTCACGCTTGATATCTTCGGGAGTCACTCCCCTAAAAAAGGTTTTGTGACGAGGCTTGTCCAATGTGTCTCGCGTAATCCATTGAATGCAGTATAAACGCTCCTGAAATACATCTTCGGGCCTTGGTTGAAAATCTTCCTTAGTCCATCTCCTGAGTGTATTGCCTGATTGGCCTCGGCCCTTGTTGTAATCTCCTCGTAGCTCTGCCATTGAAATACGATACGTCTGCCCATCTAGATCATAGATTAAGTCGCGCCCTTGAAGGGTCCCAGTCTTTGCGCTTGCTGCCTCTTCATCGGTGACTGAGGTGCAAATCTCGATATCAAATCTTTTCTCATCATGATTTGGTTTAAGGCGGGCAATGACGTTTCGCTTACCGGAAATCAGCCATGTTGCTGATATTGGCACCAGCCAACCAGTTTGCGGACAGCGTGTTTCGAGGCAGTAGAGATATGTTTTTGCCCTGTTTCCTTCATCGTCAAACTCAACGCCTAAGTCTTTAAGCTGAACGTCTACATTATCCAAAAAATTTCGCTGAGATGATTGAAACTCCGACTGACAAAGTTTGTCCTTACCAACTAAGTTGAACGCAGCCCAGGTCAGCATGGCAGCGACTGGATTAAGATCCGATGCAAAGGCTTCACATCCCAGTCTAGCTGCTTCGAACGGAATGGAGCCCCCACCGCAAAACGTGTCACCGACTCGGGGCCGGTGCCCAAATCGCATTATTCCAAGCTGCCTAACAATTTCATCAACACTATCTGCGTTGGTGCCAAGATGTAAATTTATGGTATTAATATGTTCAAAGTACAAGTTTGCTTCATCAATTTCCTCGGGGCGGAAAAGCTTATCAATGCGCTTTTGATAGGGAACAAGAGCCAGCACTCCAGCCATTGCTTCAATGCGAGACGTCTTATCTTCCTTAGTGTTGCGTTTATTGTTATTAACTTTTAACAAAACCTCTTGTTGTTGACGGCTGCCAAACCGTTCGATTTCGTCTTGAGTGGGCGATATCTTTATGCGAGCGGCAATCTGCGAATTGCTAATACCCATCAGCAACTCAAATACTGCTAGATCTTTCTCGTGATCATCTGTTGCAGGAAGGAGGGCGCCCAGTATACAAGCCCTCACCAGAACAAGGGGCTTTCGTCCTTTCCAGTAAGAGCCGGTTGCAGTCAACGATTGGCCTGGCCCTGATTTTCTTTCTTTTTGTGCCTCTATTGAAATTTTCTGAACTGGCCAAAAGCTCTCAATCAGAGAAGGCATACCTCTCATTGAGTTAGGCACGACTGAAAGCGACAAGCTGGGTTTACGCATTGTTGGTCTGCCTGCCGCTTTATTTGAATAGAGGCAATTGGGGGCGGTCGATATCATTCAGTGGGCGTCGTTTTGCCCGTGTAACCGCGATCTCATCGCCACCAGGCGTTTCTGTCAGCGCAACTCTGATTGCCTTTCTCCACCCTATGTCGGTGTCTTCAGCTAAACCAGTAAGCGATGCGGACATCGAAAACAGCCACCAGCGCTCTTCCGGCTTCAAGCTCGCCCAAATCCTGATGGCATTCGGTATGAGGTCCTTGTTCGATACCTCTATACCCCAGGCGAGCACACATAGTTCGCGACCCAGTAAGCGCTCAACAGAGTTTCTACCCGACGACCATCGACTCGTCGCGAGCTCCTTTTCTTTTAAACGCTCGTTAAGGACGCGCTTAGCTTCCTCGGCAATGGCCGTCCAAGCCGCACGAGAAAGGCGGCATCGTTCAACGGCGTCCGGCAATCCACTCGATCCACTTTTTAGACCGAATCGTTCTGTAATTATCACCGGTTCTGTGCGTGCCGTAGGTATTTCGACCGTGAAATGATGCGGATCAATCTCGTCCGGAACGCCGAACCCGATAGTCTTTCTTGCGGTGGTCGTAGGCTTCTTCATTGGACCACCTCGGCAGGGTCGACCGTCACGACAGCCCCGACTTCCTCCAGGAATTCGGTTAGCTCACGTCCGCTGCCAAAGCTCATCTCCCCGAATCCGAATTCGATTTCCGCGGTTTCGTTTGCGAGGGCCTGACGGGCCGCTGCGACGAATGTTTCGATAGCTTGGGCAGTCAGATTGGCGCCTGGACCAAAGCGAGTGAGGGCGCTTACGTCTCCCTTGCCCGCGGTGACGGATACCCCGTTCCCGAACATCGTGTTGGTCCGTTTGGCCGCGCGGAGCGTGATGAACGTTTCTTCCGTGGTCGCCAGCTTGAACTTGCGTCGGACGGACGCCGGTTTGTCTGGATCGATAATGGCCTTGCCGCCGGTGACCGGCCGGATCGTGAAGGTTTTGGTCGTCGAGACGCCTGCGTCCTCGGCGTAGACGTACAATGTCAACTCGCCGTCCCCGGGGACCTCGATTGGCTTGTTGTACGGCTTGCCCTCGCGAGCGTTGGTGCCATCCAAGTTCCAGCGTATTTGACCACGCGGCTTGACGGTGAGGGCGACGGTTCGCTTCCCCATGATCTCACGCGGATCATGCGTGATCGTCAGGCTGTTTTGCCAACGTTCCGGGTCGCCGGTTTCATGCTTACCGTCCGGGTCGACCGCAAGGAACCACAACACGGTGTCGTCGCGCTCGACGATCATGTCGGAGAGCACGGGAGACGACGAGGAGACCTTATCGTCAGGCCCGACGTGAACGCGGGCATTCGGCCCAGCGTTGATTGGCGTGATCTCGATGGTGGCGACGCCTGTCGCGTCCTCGCGCTGGCGTGTTGCGGCCTTGACCGCGGTACGAGGCGCTGGGAACGGACCCTTCTCTACATACCCATCGCCGTTGTCCCGCCAGTCTCCAGTCGAGACGGAGCGGCGTTTAAGCTCCTCCAGCCCCTTGATAGGCAGCCAAGGCCAGCGCACGTTCGATATTGCGCGTTCCTCGACGTCCTTCCACCTCGCTCGTCGATCAGCCGAAACCCAGAGCTCGTTCTCGGCCCTGGCCCTTAAGCTATCCACATTCGTATCGTCGACCGCTCGCTGCAGCTTCGAAGCGCCCGTCGAGGCGAGAGCTTCCTCGACGGCTGTCTCCCCGTCGATACTGCTTCCGTCCTTACCCTTACTCGATGTCAGCTTCAGCGCGACGTGGACCAGCCCGTCACCTTCCTTCGGTATCCTGGCCGGGTAGTAGACCCGATTAAAGAGGTTGATCAGGGTTGCATTGAAGTCGAACTCTGCCTGTTCGGCCTCCTCGTTGAGCTCGGCGACATTCGGCGACCTGTCGCCACCGTCCTCGTCCCGCACCTTGGCCACAGCCCAGATGCGTCGGATCTTGTCCTCCAGCTTGCCCATGTCGGAACCGTCGCCGGTCACGACGCAAAAGTTGTTCTTCTGCGTGATGGCCATGAACAGCCGCTTCGCGTCCTCGGGGGGCACACGCTTGTCCGGACTCAGAACGAGCAACAACCGCCCGCCGTTCGGCTTGATGTCCTCGACCTTGGGAAGCGCCTCAACCTGGGCATAGGCGATCCTCCGGCGCGGTTCGAAGACGCCCATCAAACGCCGCTGCATCTCGGCATCGACCTTGGGCTGGGGAGCGGTCTCAGCGTACTTTTCGATTTTCTTCCGCAGATTCTCGTTCTTCGCGAAAACCCATGCGTCGTTTTCACGACGGTGGAGGTACCAGCACTCCGTCCTGAGGTGCTCGAATGCCTCATCGAACTGAATCGCCGACCTATGGGGAGCAACGAGGTTCTCTATGATCTGAGGCTTCGCCAAGCCCTTCACCGCGCCGTTCGCTTCCGGCAACGAGGCCATCATGACAAGGCGCGCGACTTGGCTTGCCGCGTCATTTCCCGTCTGGTCGTCAATCGTTTGGGCGTGGGCGCGCTCCGAAGCAGAACCTGCGATATCGTGTGCGATGGCGCCGGATAGGTCGTAAATATTCGTGATGGCGTCTTTGATGTCGGTCTGCGCCATGTCAATGTGTTGGCACCCTACGAGATAGACGTCGTTCAGCGGCCTCGCCTGGACGGAACGGACCATAATGGCCGCGAGGGTCATCAGACCGCGGGTCTGGCGGAAACGCTCGTTGTCCTTGAACAGCGCTAGGATATGCTTGAACGAAGGATGGAAGGGGTAGGACGCGGTAATCTCGTCGGCGATCTGGGTTGCCGATTTGGCCACCGTCTTGGACTTCACTGCGTCCGATATGGATTCTGAGAACGCCGAGGCGACGGCATCGACGATTGCCGGTTCGGGGACCTTCGTGAGGAGGCGTGTCCGAAGGATGTTGTAGATCTCGTCGGACCCGAGCTCGACCGGCGTAATCCCTTTCGCCTGCCGGCCCGCCTCGGCCTGGAAGTCGCGGGTCACCCTCTGGACGAGTGCGGTGATCTCCTTCGTCGCTCCTTCGTAGGAGCCGGTCAGGTTCGAGATGACCACGCAAAGCCGCGGGCATTCCTTCTTGAGGGCAGCGGACAAAAGGTTCGACAGGGCGTAGGTCGTGACGTCGGCCAGTGTGCCGCCGCCTACGGCCTGCGTCACCGCATTGTTGAAGTAAGGCGGCAACTCGTCGAGAAGGATGAGCGTCGGCTCGGAGCCGATCAGGGCTATCCAGTCCTTCTCATTAGGCGCACGCGGTACGCCCTTGTAGAATTCGAGGAAGCCGTCCGGCTTGCCGAGTTGCTCCGCGATATCGCCCCAGAGGTGCTTCTCTCGGGATATCGACCGACCTGAGATGGCGACCACCCTGGCCATCTCAGGTGTGAAGCCCTCCGTGACCGAACTCGGGACAAGCTTCGCGACGTCGGGATTGGCGGCCAGGTAGCCAAGCGCGAGCATCGAGTGCGTCTTGCCGCCACCCATCGCCTGCTTGAGCTCGAAAACGGCCTGCCCTGATTTCCCGGCGAGGCGCTGCAGCCCCTGGCGTAACAGGGTAGCCATGCCTCCGGTGACATAAGTTTTATCGAAAAAGGTTTCGGCCTCGCCATGCGTATGCCCGACCAGATCGGCCAAGTCCTCGATTTGGTCGCTGAGAGCATAATCGATGGCCTTCGGATCGAAGGCGCAGGCATCACGAACCGTTTGCAGCATGAACGCGTCCCTCAATCCTCAGCCGTCTTTGCGGCCTTGTCAGTCCTGCGCCTCAACCAGTCGCGCAGGGCCTCGTCCGTAATGGCCGAGGCGGTGGTATCGTCGTCGACGGCGACCTTCTTGACCTCCTTGATGACCTCCTGTGGCAGGTAGACCAAAAGCTGACGTCGACCGTCGGCACGCCGGCGGCCTGTCACCTTCTCGTCTGCCCCAGGGTCACTCACGGATAGCCAGATAGCCAAATAGCAGAATGTTGCGATTGCACCCTCGCATGCGATTCGGGGTTGTACAACCTAAACGGGGGCTTGCTCCGCGGGATCGCGCAGGAGCGCTGGAGGCACCGCATCACCGTGGGCGAGCATACCTAACCGGTGCCGCTTTCCGGCACCGTCACGATGGTGATGACCTCCCCAAGGACGGAGACAAACGACTGTTCGCGGACCTCTTCGTCAGCGCATCCCCGAAATTCGAACCAGGCATCGGCCCCAACCTTTCGGGCCGCCGTGCTTCCGGTCCCGCCGCTATGAAGAAGCTCGTACGCGAAGCTTTCCGGATCGATGTCGTTGCGAATGCGCCAACGGGCTGAGACGACCTTCGACGACCAAAACCATCGGCGCCCATCCAGACCGTCCCGGACCATCACGATGGGGAACCTGTTCGACTTGACCACCTTCAGAAGGGTTGCCGTCCGGCTTGCTTCGAAGGTGCCGGACAGGTCGTCGAGGGCCTGTAGGGAAAGCGACCGTATCCGTCTGATAGCTGGTTTGAACATGAAGGTCGGGAGCAGCAGGTCGGATGCGAAATCATCAGCCTGACGCTCGGGGTCCATGGCATTTCGGGCGAACCCACCGATGTCCTTGGATGTGCAGAACAACAGCTTGTTCCGGTGCAGCAGCCAATGCCCGATCTCGTGGGCAATCGAGAACCGTTGACGCTTTGGGATGCTGAGGCTGTTGACCGCTATGATCGCGAGCCTGTCGTTACCAACGATGGTGGCCTCGCATCGGTCCATTGGGCGGTACTTGACGTACGCTCCCTGCGAGAAGGCAATGGCTTCCAAGTCGATGTCGCGAGGATCCTTGATGCCAAGCTCGACCAGCAGTCGTTCGGCCGGGCTTACAGTGGCCATCAGAGGTCGCCCTCGTCCTTCCGAGCGCTGAGACGGTCCAGGTCGGCGAGGTCGTCCAACAACCCGTCCTGATCGCGTTCCGAAAGACCTTCGCCCTTTCGAGCCGCCATCATCATGCCGGTGGCCGAAGGCGAGCCGACGCGCATCGCCGCAAGGCGCTCGCGTCGTTGTTGTAGGTCATCGATATGACCGACGCCGGGAGTCCCGCGGAAAGCGGCGAGTTCTTCCTTGGCCTTTCCGAGGCGAGCCTGGGCGCATTCGTTTTCCGCTGCGGAAACCAATGCACGTAGGCCGGATAGAACCGACTCGGGGGAGAGCCCTTCCTCCATGAGATCCGTCAGCAACTCGCTCTCGGAGCTTTCCAGGATGTTCTCCAGGAAGGCGTCGTCGATCAACGAAACGGGATTTGTCTTCACGGGCTTGGCGGAGCTCATAACCCCAATCCCTCTGACCAGCGCTTCTCGACCGCCCGACGGATGCGCCGGATCACGTAGTGAACCCTGTTGGAGGGTAGGTCGACCTCGGCGCAGAGCGCCGCGCCCTTCAATCCCTCGGTCAGGGCGAGGATGACAAGTTGCGCCTCATCGTCCCCATCGAAGAGTGTCATGATCGCATCCACAGCATCGGTGTTCTCCCGCTCCATCAGAAGCGCTTCGGGGTCTAGGGTTGGCGAGGGTAATCGTTCAGCCAACGAACGGCTGTCGACCCGGCCTCCCGACACGACCGGGAAGGGCGTGTCGAACGGGACTTGCCGGCGGAGTTCCTTGCGGCGATGGCTCGCGGCGCTGCGGATCGAACCCGCAATGAACCTGACGAAGGCGACGTGGCGAGGGCATTTCCGCTCACGCAGGAATGCTTGGCAGAGAGCGCTTTTCAGCAGGGCACCTGGTTCGTAGTCGGTGCCGGCCCGATAGCGAGCATCGACCTTCCGTAGCCTTAGCAGTTCGGCGTCGGTCAGCGCTCCAATGGCAGCGCGGACCTCGGCGTCGTCGAGGGACCGGTCATCCGGTCCCGTCCCCCCAGCCATTCCCAACTCCCAATGCCGGGCAAAACCCCTGTCTCAGAATTTATTTTGGCGACGTAGTCCGAATCCCGCGGTGTCGTCGGCCCAGGGAGTGAGGATGCCAGCCTCTCCGGCAGACGCAACCTGCACGAGACGTGTGGAGGCCGCGGCACACGGAAATTTGCGGCTTGAGAACACCTGAGGTGACGGAATGAAACAGCCTGGTCTCGACGGTCGTCATCGCGACCAGAACGGACAGATCCGACAGAAGAACGGGACAACGCAGGTGGGCACGTTGCGTGAGCAGTACGGCGAGGGCTTCGCCGAAGGGCGCCGCTCGGACATGCACCTCAAGACGCTGCTCGAACGGGAGGGGGCCAGTTCGCTAAGCCAGCTTCTGAAGAAAGGAAGCTGAGTTCCTCGTGGCCGCACCTCGATAGGCGCGGCCGATGCGGTCTTTCCCGCGCGGAGTGTTTCATGTGGGCCGACACTGATACAGACGTCGATTATCTCAACTACTCGGAAGTGGCCGAACTGGTTGCCGAGATGGTGGGCAGCGAGAGGTTGCTGCCGCTGTCGCTTGGTGTGTTCGGGACCTGGGGCACGGGGAAGTCGACGGTTCTGCGGTTGGTGAAGCGAGAGCTTCAGAACACTCCGACCAAATACCTCTTCATCGACTTCGATGCGTGGCTCTACCAGGATTTCGACGACGCTCGTGGCGCCTTGATGTCCGTGATCGCGAAGGCACTGGCAGACGAGGCCCCGGAGGGGCTGCAAGCCAAGGCGAAGTCCTTCCTGGGACGCGTGAACAAGCTGCGGGCGCTCGGCTTGCTGGCCGAGGGCGGAGCCGCCTTTGCAGGGTTCCCGGCGTTCGGGATGTTGAGGAAAGGCGTCGAAGGTGTCGGAGACCTTCTGTCCGGTACCGCCGATGACGAAGACTACGAGGCGATGGGGAAGGCCGCCGGTGAGGTCAAAGACAAGGGAAAAGGCCTTCTGAGGCAGGCGACGAAGGTCAGTCCTCCCGAGGAGATCACCGCCTTTCGGAAAGAGTTCGAAGTGCTCCTCAAGGGCATTGATAAGACGCTCGTCGTGGTCATCGACAATCTGGACCGATGCACCCCGCCGAACGCGATCCACACCCTGGAAGCGATCCGTCTGTTCCTGTTTTTGCCCCGCACCGCGTTCGTGGTCGCCGCGGACGAGGACATGGTTCGCCACGCCGTCTCGTCGTATTTCAAGAACCCCTCCGAGCGTCTCGTTCAGGATTACCTCGACAAGCTGATCCAGGTGCCTGTGCGTGTGCCGCGTCTCGGCGTCCAAGAGGTCAGGGCCTACATGCTGCTGCTGTTCGCCGAGGCCGCAGGCATCGAGGGCGAAAAGATGGAGGCGTTGCGGAGCTACCTGATCGACCAACTGAGGCAGGTCTGGAAACCTGACGCCAACTTCAGCATCGAGCAGGTCGTCGCCGTGCTCGACATGGCCGATCCGGAACCGTTGCGGCGGACCCTCGACCTCGCCGACCGCATGGCGCCGCTTCTCGCCTACTCAGCGAACGTCAAGGGCAATCCGCGCATCATCAAGCGGCTGCTGAACATCGTCCGGATGAGGGCTTCGATAGCACGGAAGCGTGCGATGCCTATCGACGAGGCCATCATTGCAAAGCTCGCCCTCTTCGAGAGGTGCACCTCGGTTTCGGCAGTCGACGCGCTCCACGATGCCATCAACGCCGGCAATGGGAAGCCCGAGCTGCTCGCCAAGATCGAGGCGATGGACCCGAACGACGCCGATTTTGAACAGGCGCTGCCGCAATCGATGCGGACCCACCTGACCTTCCTTCGGGATTGGGTCGGCCTGGACCCCAAGCTCGGTGGGTATGACCTGCGGCCGGCGGTCTACCTCGCGCGGGAGACGGTGCCCGTCAGGACGGTGGCGACGCTGCTTTCGCCGGCAGCCCTGGCGGCGGTCGAGGTCCTTCGGGCCATCCGCACCGTGAGCTCCCCAGCCGCGCGTGACGCCCTCGCCCTGGTCGACCAGAGCGAGCACGTGCCGATGATGGACGCGCTCGTGCGGGATATGAGGCGCAACTCGGAGTGGATGCGGTCCCGGGACGACTTTCGCGGCGCGGTCTACCTCGCCGACGCCTCGGCGGGTGCCGGGTCTACCCTCTCGCGATTCATACGCTCGCTCGATCTGCCACGTCGTCCGCCTTGGATGTCGACGATGCTGAACGGCAAGCCCTGGGCGGAGGTCTGATCCCATGGGAACCTCATCCTCGGCCCGGGGGGCCTCGGGTCGCTCCGCGCTCGTCCCGCCCCATGCCGATACGGACCCGACGCTGCCGCTGCCCGCTCCCGTGGGAAATCGTTTCCAGACGTTCCGGACCGTATTCGGACGCTTCTGCGAAGGAGGCGGAAGGGGCTCGGTCCGGTCGGCGCTGGGCCACTACGCCCGCACCTCGACGGGCGGTTCGTCCATCGGCCCGAGGCGTTTCGGTCCCGCATACGCCGCAGGCGGAAGTCTGTTCGGATTACTCGGCGACCTACGGGCTGGTGGTGACGGCGCCACCTTCGCTGGCGTCGATCTGTCTGGGCTCGTGGGTCGCACGGTCGGTTTCGCGGCCCAGGAGATAGCCCGAGCCCTCGCACCGGAGAACGAGGATGCCGACCGCATCCGCGTCGCCATCCACGAGGCCATCGCGGAGGTTCTTCCAGACGTCGAGATCTTCGATCCCACCGCGATGACGGCCGACCAAGTCATCGCGGTCCTCGTGGATTTCCTCGCCCGAGTCCTATTCCGGCAGGTCACGGAGGACGCTGGCTCGGCATGGAACAAGGCACCATCCGCCGACAGGACCATCCAGGCTGAGAACGAGCTCTTCGACCTGATCAAGGTCGCCATGGACCGGCACCTTGGGCCTGCGCTGGCCGGTGGGGTCGGAAGCCTGAGGCGCGCCCAGGTCGAGCGTCTGCAGCAGCATGCGATGACCGAGGTTTGGCGGGAGTGGGAGGCATACGAATGACAAGGATCGTCTTCCATGTGCACGTCGACGACGTGCCCGATCCGAGAAGCGCAAACGACGTCCATGTCGTCCTGTATGGGGCGGGCAGAATGCCCGATGGCGTGGGTCGGATCGGCTACCAGCTCATGGATGCCACTAGCCGCTTTGGTTTCGGGTTGCGCTCCAAGGCGTTCGATTTCCTGACCTTGGCGCTCGCCGTCACGGCGGCCGACACCTTCGTCTCGCGCAACGGGGCACCGGACCGCTGGAGCCGTGATCTCGAACTACATATCCCTCTGATCGATCCCGGCCGGTGGATGCCGGTCGTCGGTAAGCTTGAGGCGGCCCTACGCTTCCTCAGTGGAGATCGATGGACCCTAGTTCTCGGGCCGGACGGACCCTTGCCGCCAAGCCAGTCCGTTGTCTCGCGCCGTCGACGGCTCATCGACCTCTCGCGGGCTGATTGTGCCTGTCTCTTCTCCGGTGGGCTCGACAGCTACGTCGGGGCGCTGGACCTGATAGGACAGGGCCGCCGACCCCTGCTCGTGAGCCATTCCTATCCCAAGGACAGCCAGTACCAGAATCGGTTGGTTCGCAGACTGCCAATCGTATGCGAGCGTTTCGCCGCCAACGCTCATCCGACCTGGAGCGGGGGAAGCGATGTCAGCATGCGTACCCGGAGCTTCAACTTCCTCGCTTATGGTGTAGCTGCCGCCAGCGTCATCTCCCTGTGGCGCGGAGGCGGCGAGGCCGACCTCTGGATACCTGAGAACGGCCACATCGCGCTGAACCCGCCGCTCACTCCGCGACGGTTCGGTGCCCATAGCACCCGCACGACGCATCCTTTCTTCCTATCCGAGATCCAGGACATCGTTCGAGCGGTCGGATTACCGGTGCGCCTTACAAACCCCCTCCGTCATCAGACGAAGGGCACCATGGTCCGGCGGCACGCGTCCGACGCGACATTCTCGGCGCTCGCCGCCACGACCGTGTCGTGCGGGAAATGGAAGCGTGAGGGCGTCCAATGCGGCCGATGCGTTCCCTGCCTCATCCGGCGGGCGTCCTTTTTCGCGGCCGGCCTCCCGGACGGTACTCCCTACCGCGCGGACGACCTACGCAACGTCCTGGGAGATGAGAACACCCGTGACGATCTGGTCTCGGTCCTCCGTGCCATCCGACGGTCTGAGGACTACGACATGGAGGCGTGGGTACTGCAGGCGGGTCCGCTACCGTCGGACGCCGAGGAGCGTTCGGCCTATGTCGACGTTTTCCGCCATGGTATGAAAGAACTCCAAGGATTCTTGAGGGCCAGCGGGATACCGTGATCGACTTCCACTGCCATCTCGACCTGTACCCAGATCCCGAGATGGCGGTGCGACAGGCGGACGAGGCCCGCGTCTACGTGCTATCGGTGACGACGACCCCAAAAGCTTGGCGGCGCACATCCGCCCTCGCCAAAAGCTGTGTGCGTATCCGGACCGCCCTCGGTCTACATCCGGAACTGGCCCACGAACGTCATACCGAACTCCCCTTGTTCGAGGGGCTTCTCCCCGAGACACGGTATGTGGGGGAGGTCGGCCTCGACGGGTCGCCGGAGTACAAGCTGCACGCAGACGTTCAGAAGCGCGTGTTCAAAAGCATTTTGAGGTTCTCGTCCCGCCAGGGTGGCCGGGTGATGTCCATTCACAGCCGCCGTGCTTCGGACGAGGTTCTGGATTGCCTTCGCGGCGAACCGGATGCGGGCACGCCTATCCTGCACTGGTTCTCCGGCAGCATGACGCAGCTTCAACGCGCAATTGACCAGGGCTGCTGGTTCTCAGTCGGGCCTCCGATGTCCAGATCTGTCAGAGGGCGCTCTTTGCTCGCGAGCTTACCCCGAGACCGTGTTCTCACGGAAACGGATGGGCCATTCGGACAGGACAATGGACGTGCCCTCAACCCCAGCGACGTCTCGGGAATGACCGAGGCTCTGGCCGGCATATGGAACTCGTCGGTGGAAGAGGTGAGCGAGCAGTTGGCGGCGAACCTGAGGCGCTTAGGTGTTGCGGTTCGAAAGCCGTCAATCGGCTCGATGCCAAACGTCTGAGACAACGCTGGCTTCATCGCCGGTTATAGCTATTTCGATTCATGCGCACCGGGTAGAGGCACCCATTTGGCTCGGTGACAGCTTCTTCACCCCATGATCGCATGATGTTCCGATATTAGTCGGGGCATTGGTCATGGTCGACAGAGTCGAGGTTTTTCGGGTCGCTGACGAGTTGAGGGCACGGCGGGATAAGGCTGTCCGGGTCTCGGTAAGGCGAGTCCGGGGCGAACTCGAAAAGGGCGGCTCATACAGCGACGTCGGACCGGTCCTGGCCGATTGGAAGTCCGTTCGCAACTACCAGCCGGTGATCGAGCTGATGGAGTTGCCTCGGGGGCTCCAATCCCGACTGGGCGCTTTTGGAAAGGCACTGTGGGACGAGGTTCGCGCCCAGGAGAGCCGCCTCGGGGATGCCGAACGCGCAAACTTCGAAATCGAGCGATCAGCCTATCGGGAGATGCTTGACGAGGCCAGCCTGACGGTCGACGTGCTGGAGGCGCGAATATCCGCGTTGAACACTGAGATCGAAAGGTTGCGGGGCACCGGCGCAAACGGGGCAGCTCCATTGGGTACGATGGCGCCCCAAAGCGAGGTTTGGGACCGGAGTGCAGCCATAGGGGAACTACGGCAGCGCAGGTCAAAGGGCGAGGTCCCCCTCGGCGCCCAGGATGCGTTCTGGCGCTCGGTGGAAGCCGAGATTCTCGGGCTGGTACAGAAACAGGGTCCGATGTCTGCCGGCGACCTGCTGACCGCATTGCCCCAGCCCTTGAAGGATCGGGGGGAGCTAGTCGAGATGCCCTTATCCGCAGGTTGGCTTGGCTTCAGATTGCGTGCCCTGAGTGAACCCGGCGGCCCCTTCCGGGAGATGAATGGCCTGTTCTGCTCTGTCGGAAACAACCAGGTCCCAGCGCCGAATGTCGTTCCGACCAACGCAAAGGAGAAGCGGCCGCCACCCTCGGAAGGTGACGACGTTATGCAGGCCGTACGAGATATCCTGCTGCAGCACGGCCCCATGAAACCGAGCCAGATCGGCCTGAGATTGTCGGATGAAACCATAGAGGCCGCTGGTCGGCACTGGCAAGGAGGGCTTAAGCGGCTTGCGAAAAACATGGGCGAACGTGCCAGTAGAGGCTTCTATTTTGTGCGGGTTGGGGGTGGCCGTTACGGAGCGAAGCCCATGGAAGCCGCCTAACATTGAATAAGACCTAGGTGTCAGAATTCTGGACGCGGCTTTGAGGTCACTTACAAGATGGCATACGACCCCACGAAGGAAAGCGACCCGGACCGGCTACGGAGCTTCATGGAAAAGGTGAAAGGAGTCGATGCAGACCTCTACGGGACAGCATTCCGTCGCCTATGCGCCCTGACAAATCGCAATCCCGATGATCCTCTGGAAGCGGAGTTCGACGCGTGTGTCGCCGCTCTCGAACAGGTCTACCTGGAGGAGAGCGGTCGACGTAAGCGGGCAAGTCGGATCACCGGGAAACGGAGCCGCGATGGTGCCCTAGAGACCTTCCGGTACCTGGTGATGAAACGAGAGCCATCGGATGGCTTTCGTCACCTTGTGGAGCATCAGCTCGCCGAGTTCACCGCCGAGCATGTCGTCCTCCGGTATCCTGGCCGGTTCCCGGATGAGGCCGTTGAGGCAGCGAGGGCCCGTCTCGGTGAGTTCGAAATTCCGCTTCCGTGACCTCCAGCGTGATCGCGCACCGTGCCTTCGAGATCCTGTCGCCGGGATGGGCAATCTGGGGTGACTTCGATGCAACCCCTGCTAGGCTCGCGAAAAGAGCGCCGGGGGGGCGGATTCGAAATGCCGACGTTCGGCTGGGTGCAAGAAGACGCTACGGAGGCATTTCTCGCCGCCACACAACGGGTACCGGATCCAAGTGGCCCTCTTCCGAGGATGTACCGCTGTCCATTCTGTATCTACATCGCGTCGGCGCCGAGGAGCCTTCAGGATCATTTGGGCAGCGTACATGCCGTGGATCGCCCGACGTTGCTGGTAGCGGGGCTTGAGCCTGGCCTAAGCTCCACGATCCGTGAGCAGCGTTCCCCTTCCGACTTCATCCTCGCCAACACAACCGCAGCCACCGTTTCAGTGGACGGCATGCGTCCTGAACCGGTCGATGGCATAACGCTGGGAACAGTTTTGTCGGGTCTAGACCGGTCGGTGGCGCGCATCGAACTAAGGAACGGTAGGCTCCTTTCAACTGAGCCCGTAACGACCAGCTACGACATTCGCTTCCGGGTGGCTTCGTCGGAAGCGCTGGACGCAGCTGACCGTGCTTTCATGGAACACATGACGGTCGTTGTGCCGACCCGGGAGACGGCGCGGCGCTTTCGACGGGACCCTCGATGTCAGGGCACCGCGTCAGACTATGCGGAGGGGATGGCCGAGTACGTCCTCGGCGTCCTGGTCAAGGAGCAGACGTACGGACAGGGTCTAACGTCGCCGCTCGACAGCTTCACGGAAGCGTTTACGGCGGCGCTCCAAAAACTGAAGCCTCACAAGAGACCTCTCCCGCATTTGTTGTGTTCCGTGATGCGGTTCGCTTTGAATCAATTTGGGAATGAGCAAATCCGCTCAGGGTACGTCGAACTCGACGCGGCGATGGAGTTGCTCCGTGGACCGACGTCACATCACGTCAATATACCCGACGTTCCGCCGGGCAGGCTGAAGGCGTGCCCACTGGACCACGGTACGGACCGACTTCTGGGCCTTGCAAAGGCAATGTCGCGGAAGGACCGATGGAGCCCGGTCCTTCGAAGCGAGTGCCTGCAGGTCGCTGCAGACCAAGCTCTGGTCCTTCCAGACCGTCAGAAGGCTCTGGCTATCTGGGCGCTTACGGCGCTGCGATTAGATGCACGCGACGAAGCGGTCGAGCCGCTCAGGCAGATATCTGCCGTGCATCCTTTCGATACATGGGCGGACGCCTGCCTTCAGACGGTGAGCAAGTGAACGAGGAAATTCCCCTAGGTCCGCCCAAGCAGGCGGGACAACCCGACGAGCCGGCGCCCGTCAAGGCAGCGGCTAAGACGACTCGCAAGATCAAAGAGCCGAAGGATTCTAAGGCGCCGAAGGAGCCTAAGGTCGAGCCGCAGTTGCAGGTTTATTTTGGCAAAACAACTCTATCGGCATCCGCTTTCGTCAAGGCGGTCGCGGAGGTTAAGGCTCTCAAGTTCTCTGAGGACGATATCGCCGAAGCTGAACGCTTACGCCTTGCTGGCGACCGTGACCATAAGCGACTTTTGGCGCTCGCCGTTCAGCCCGCCTTGCCACCTCAAATCGACACGTGGTTGTGGCCGACCATTCTGGGGATCATTCGCACCAATGCTCCAAGTGCGTTCGAACCCTTTAACATCGAGGCGGACGCATCCTTTCGGCGATTGCACCGCGAACTTTCCAGTGCGCTCGACTCAGACGTCATCGAGGCGCGACAGCCAGCCCAGGTTGTCTTGCAGCTTGGCCTCATATGGATGGCGACGAAAAGAAGCCTCGATCTCGCGACGACTCTGCACACGCTTGGCGACACCTTCGCGACCGGTGAGAAAGCCATCGGACGCTCCGTTCGCCAAGCTCTGGTTTCAGGGAGGATTGCAGACATCCAACGAGCCGTGGCGGTCTCGAAGCTCGTCGGGAAGGCAGCACGGGAGGTGGCGCAACAAAGGGATGCTGAGAAGGTTCTTCGCGCCGCGGTGGAAGAACGGTTGGACGGTGCGCGAGAAGAGATAGCAGAACTCAGACGGACCCTCGCCAGTCTCCAATCGGAGGTTTCCGACCTAAAGGAACGACTTCAGGCGTCTCAGACCGAACTCGACGATAGCCGACAGCACTGGGGGCACGACATGGTCGAGGTGAAAACCCGCCAGGCTTCACTCCTGAAGGAAAAAATTGTGCCGATGCTCGGAGACGCGGTGGACGCTCTGGAGATCGAACCGGCGGCACCGAACATCGCCCTGCGTAGGATCAGGTCGGTCCTGTCGTCCATCAAGGAGACCGACGTTTGAGCATAGTTACATTCGGCATCGATTTCGGGACGACGAACAGCTTGGCGGCCAGGATCGTGCGCGACCGCGTGCTTCCTCTGGTCGACCTTGGGAGCGGTAGACCCCACCCTTCGGTGGTCTGGTACACCGGTGACACCGTCGTCGTTGGCCGAGAAGCCAAGGATCACCTAGACCTTACCGGAGGTGGTGCACCGCCGGGCTTCCTTCGTTCGCCGAAGATGAAGCTTCGCCGGGACGGCCCGGTTTTTATCGAGGGACGGGAAGTCAATCCGGTCGACGCTGTCGCCGAGGTGCTTCGGCATATCAAAGCCGATGCCCTCAAGGCACGCAGCGTCGCCGAGGGCGTACCGCTGACCCGAGCCGTGATGACCATCCCAGTCGACTTTGGCGGCCCACAACGCCGAGCCTTGCGCGAGGCCGCCCGCGCTGCCGGTATCGCTGTCGTCCAATTCGTGCATGAACCCGTGGCCGCCCTGTATGGCTACCTACGTTCACGGCCTGATTACCGCCGTCAGATGGCACAGTTGGAAGGCCGGTCCGTGTTGGTCTTCGACTGGGGGGGCGGCACGCTGGATCTGACACTCTGCCGCATCCAGGGTGGGGCAATTATGCAGGTCGAGAACGACGGCGACAACGAAGTCGGTGGCGATGAGTTCGACCTGAGACTGATGAACCTCCTGCGGGATCGGCATGCCGCAGCACACAAGCTGAATGACATCGGCGGCATGGAGCAGCCGGGGATGGGAGCCAAGCTCCAAAATCAATGCGAGGTCGTCAAAATCGGTCTGTCGGCTCCCGGCGCAACCGAGGAAGACGTCATCATTCGGAATTACTTACGGGCAGACGGGGCAGCACAAAACCTCGTAGCGACGGTGAGCCGGGCTGATCTCGATAAGGAGTGCTCCGACCTCGTCGCGCGTGGCCTGAAGCGGATCGACGATATCCTGGCCCGTGCGAGGCTTACAAACCGAGACATCGTGATGTGTCTGGCGACCGGAGGCATGGTCAACATGCCGGCAATTGCTGACGGCTTGTTCGAGCGGTTCGTCGGACGCGTGACGGACATCGATAATGGAGACCGCATCATCGCCGAAGGCGCGGCCTGGATCGCCCACGACGGCCTTAGGCTGACGTTGTCCAAGCCCATCGAGATCCTAGTTGCTGATAGCTCCGGCCGTGGCTCCTACCACCGCCTTGTCGATGCAGGTTTCGAGCTCCCAGTTGAAAACGGATTCAAAAATCTTTCGAACACCCGGCTCTACTGCGTCGACCCCCGTGAGGGTGTTGCGGTCGTTGAGATAGCGAAGCCCGCGAAAGTCGGACTTGTCTCTCCGAACGACCCCAGATCCCTGCTGTGCGCCACGAACGTGCCAGTCGATCCGCGAGCCGATCCGCTTTTGGAGCGCATCGAGTGCCACTTGCGGATCGACCACGACTACGTGGTCACCGTGACGCTTCGCTCAACCGGCTGTCGTGCCGAGCGGACGGCAGAGTTTCACGATATCGACTTTGGACTTTCGTTGCCTGTTCCCGATGGCGGTTCGCAGGGCGAGGGCTCTGGCACGCCGTCGGGTTCCAGAGGATCATCACCGGCGTCCGCTACGAGAACTAACCTCACCCAGCGAACAAACGTGGCTGTTGATGACGACGGACGTTTGCGGCACGACGACCTGTGGCGGCTGGTACCCGGCGACTTGGTGGCGGCTTGGCGTGAGAGTCATTTCGACGTACGGACGCCGACCGCGAGCGGTCGCCAGAACAAGGAGCGTGAATTCTATCTCCCGTGTTCGATCTGCGGACGGCTGCTGACGCAGATCAAGGCTGATCCACCTGTCGAAGCATGTCGTGGGCGGCGATGCGGGGTGTTGTTGCCGCCATTAGCCCAAACTGAGATCCAGACCAACCCGTAATCTCAGTTGTAAGAAGGACGGCCTCGGCACCCGTTGACCTGCACCAATCTGGAAAGTCCCTGTGGCCTCAGATCAAATTCGCACTGCTGTCTCAACCAAAGTATCCCGGGGGGATTCAGCAGCCGAAATTACACCCAGGCCAGATCGCGACAGCTTTGTCGGCGAGGGACTGCGCACGCTCGCGGATGGCTACCTCATCCCACTTTTCGACCTTCACGATAGCGGAACTGAGGGTTAGGAGCGCATCTTCAAGGTCCGGTCGCTTGTGCTTCCATGGTCCATTGGAGAGGTGGCTATTCAGCGGCTTGGTGACGAGCGTCAGGTTGCCTAACGTATCGATGAGGGCGTCCCGTGCGGTGATGGCGTTCGCCAGAGTCGGATCTGTGACACCTACTTCATGGGCGGGGGCGAGCTCGTTGTTCGGCAGCGGCCAATGGGTGCGCCAGCCCTGAGGCATAACGTGCTCGATGGAAAGACCGGGCGGACGGCCGCCCTGCGCCTGAAATTTTGTCCGCGTGGCGAGTTCGATCTCCCACAGGATGTCCGCGATCCGCTCCTTGCGACCCATGTTACGGTAGATGGGCCCCGTGGCGAGGGCGGCGACGAACTCTGCGTCGTCGGGAAAGCGGACCGTATAGGCCGTCGCGTCCTCGAAAAATTGTCTGAACGATTGCAGCGAAGCCCCCTTGTCCAGGAAAATCGCGGACAACCTCTCGAAATTCTTGTTGTAGTTTTTCGGCGTCAGCCCGCACACCGCGCGGCGAACGATGTATGAATAAATCAATCGGTAGATGGCGTACTTTTCGGCGTCGTCAATTTCCGCAGTGGCCACCATGAAGATTGCCGGATAGATGACAGCGACTTCCCAGGTCGCAAGCTTTTCTCCCAACCAACCAAGTGCCGAACCATCCGGGCGTTCCAGAGTCCGGTATGTCGGCGCGTAGAGCGTCAGGGCGTCAAGCTCGTCAGCCACCGTCGTGAAGCGTGGCGTCCCGCGCGGTCGCGCGAAATCCCGGTACTCAGCGTAAACCTCGCGGAGGGATGTCTCGCGACCGGTCTGTGCCGTAAGGGCGTGGCTCAAGAAATGGTCGATACGGGGACGACGGGGTTTGGCCCGTGGGGAGTCCGCCTTCCAGAATGCCTCGTCCTCGAATACGGACCATTTCTCATCGAAGAGATCTTGGACGGACTCGCCTTGGGCCTCGGCGCGGTGGAAGATATTGTTGCGAACCAAGTCCATGGCCAAGAGTGGTTCGGCCTTGGAATTGAGCGTCTCGAAGATGACCTGAGCGTCGTCGTCCTCGCCCAATTGGATGACGACGAGCTTGAGATACAGCAGCAATGCCTCCTGGAGCGCCTGCAGGCGTTGCTGTTGGATTTCGGCGTCGTCTGGCCCCTGTCCTTCCGCCTGGTCCTCATCCGCATCGACGATGCCGTAGCGAACGTAGCGGTCGATTAGTTCGCGAAACAGCGCTACCGCGCGCATCGGCTTAGGGGCCTGCCCCCAAATGAGGGTCCCTTTTTTGTAAAAGTGCTGGGGGTATTTGGCTTTGACGCTGTCCCACGTCTCGGTCAGCAGAAAGCGGAACAGTTCTCGGTCAGCGGGGGTGGGGGAGAGCTTGAACCTCGCCTCCTTGTCTTTCTCGCCGACCTTGGGGACGTTGAACAAATATCCCTGCAGCGCCGCGGCCATATCCGCGAAACCCGCACCGTCCGCGGCGGCACGCAACGCTGCGATGAATAGCTGGAACGTCGTAAGGCGCTGCTGTCCGTCGACGACTTGCATGGATGGCGTCCGGCCGACGGCGGTCGTCCCTGGCGCCAGGATTAGGGCTCCCATGTAGTGCTGGAATTTAGGTTTCCCTGTTTCCAGCGCCTCTCCGGCCTTGGCGGCCACGTCCTCCCAGAACTGCTTGAGCAGGTTGTCCCCCCAAGCGTACTGTCTCTGATATATGGGCACAATGTAGCAACGAGACTCGCCGAGCACGGTAATGACAGGATGATCCTTGACGTCCATCAGGCACTCCGGCTCTCAGTTTCTTGACGATAGGTCTCGTTTAAGGATGCGGCGAAGGTCGCGCAGACGGCGGCGGTTGGCAACGCCCTCAACCCTACATCCTGCCGACTTGGGTTGAGGAGCATGTCCGGCGTCGATCACGGATGCCGGCATCAATGGTTGGAGCTCCGGCGCTTCCGCGCTAGCAGTTTCCCGACCGCAGCCAAGCGGCTCGCGGTCAATGGCTGAGCGACACCTCTACGTCCAGGCGTTTGCCCGACCTCACAGGCGTTCGAGATAATCGATAAGATCGTTGTTGCGGTCGGTGTCGTTGGCCTTCCGTGCCTTGTCAAGCGCGGTCCGTCCGTGGATATCCGCCTTGCCGACGTCAGCCCCCATGCCGACGAGGTGCTTTGCGATTGTTAGGTTGCCGCGTCGTTGTCCGAATAGACTCTGTCCGACGACAGCGAACATGAGGGCCGTCTGACCGGCGCTGTCAGCGTCGTTCACGGACGCCGAGAGCATATCGGCGACCTTGGGGTGGTAGACGCGGTAGCGTGCCATCAGGATCAGAGTTGTCCTTCTGCCTTCGCCGGTCCTGGCATGCGGGGAGATCCCGACGCCAATCAGTAGCGCGCACAGGGCCGCGGCCTTCTCCTTGTCCGCAACGCGGGCGGCCACGGCCAACGGATGGTGACCGGTTTTATCATGGATGCGCCCGAGACCAGTCGAGCAGCGGGCGATGATACGTCCGACATCCCCCACCGAACCGGCGTCGATTGCCTTGAAGAGCGAATGCGGAAAGACCTCATCGGTTTTGACAAGCCCATTCTCACAATAGGGGCATGGGCTTTCAGAGCACGTCCTGCAGAGCTTGTCGAAATCGGACTCACACGCCTCGCAAGTGCGCAGGCCACTACTCAAGCCGGCTGGCTCAGTGCAGATATCGCAGGGCCCAATATGTATCGTGAATGTCATCGTCTTCCCCATGTGGCGTCGCGACGCAAAGAGTTCCGAGGCCCTCCGGTGCCCGTCCTTGAGTCGTGGATAGGCATGCCGAAGCCCGGGCCCACATTCGGTGGGAATGGACCCGGACCTGGGATCTGCGCTTACCCGATTGCCTGGCCTGCCAGCGCGACGTCGGCCAATGTCCCGATCAGGTTGTCGGCATCGTAGTTGCCCCGCCCGATGTAGATACCGTCTTCGAGCTTTCTGAGGCTGGCCCACCGACCTTGTTCCTCGATAAGGATCGAGCCCTCCGGGTCACGCCACAGGCGTATCGCCCCAACCGTACTGTCCGGGTGCGAAAGGTCCATGTCGAGGAACCCGTCCGACAGACCCACACCGAGAAGGTCGTTGCACTCGCCGACGCTGGCGGAGAGGGCCTTGAGAAGCCTCTTCACCGATCCGTTGACGCCAGTGACGAGTTCGTTTCCGGGTCCGCGCATCTCGTCGACCGTGTCCGTGGATGACCGGATGCTCAGGAGCGCCAGGAACGAACCTGTGGGGCCGACCAACTCGTAGAACCGCAAGCTACCGTCCCGTAGGGCCCGAGCGTAATCCGCGGCGCGGGGGTGCGAAGCGGCCGTGCAAAGGCCATGCTTCACGCCGATTCGACGGAGCCTGTCGACGGTGATGACGCGCGTCCAGGTCTTGCCCTTGCACGCCTGATAGCTCTCGGCGACTGCGACGGGCGATTTGGCCGCCCGCCGGTGCCCGGAGGTCGTGATCAGGGAACGCAGATCGGCGAGCCCGTCGGTGAGCCCGTCCCAATCCAGGCGATCCAACCGAAAGCCCCTGAGCACCTTCTTCGCCGCATGAACGACCTGGACATCGGCATGGGACCGCGCGTGGCCATCTGCGAGCCGAAGGTTCTTGAGAGTCCAACCGGCATCCCGAGAGGCATCCGGCGAAAGGCGGAAGGCGTCGATTGGCTCGCCGCGACGGCTGGCACGGCGAGCTGCCACGTCGGCATCCGTGCCGAGGGTCGTGCATGCGCTTCGACAATCGGGACGGCTTGAGAGCCACTTACCGAGTGCCGAGGCGGCCCGCGTCCGGAGGTGATCGGGAATGCCGTGCTTCCGAGCGAGGCGCATGGCTGAATTCGTGGGGGACTCGGCTTTGGCAAGGAGAGGGAGTGCGTCCGAAATTGGCATTTGATGACCCAGGGCGTCGGGGAAGCTCGGCGATCGTAGAGCTCCTACGCCGCGGCGCCCCACGCCCTTAAGATAGGGTCTATTAACCTTCTTTCAAGCGCTAATCGCTTTAGAAAATCATCTAATGAGTGTAGCGCGAACCAGCGAGGCCACCCCCTCCAGGTAGGTCGCTACCTGCTCCGCCTCTTCGCGGGATACGTCCTGGGGCAGGGTGATGGTGACCTCGCCATCCCTGACTGGGAGCGCGTAGGCATGGCTTTGCACGCGCCCTTGGCCTGGTATGCTCGACAAGAAGGGGATGTCCGATGCGCCGTCCTCTTCGATATCCTCGAAGTCCGAGACGGCGATGGGCTCTTCGGCGCGTCCCTGGGCACACTCGACCACGCTCTGCGGTTCGTAGCTCCAAACGAAACGTGATTTGCTGTCGCGGCGTCCGAGTACAAAATCGCCGAGCTTTTTGGCAGCCATCTCCTTCATGATGGCGACGACTTGAGCACGGTTGAGGTCTAGGTCTTCCAGGTAGGACTTCTCGAACTCGGCGACTTCGGAGACCGTTTCGCCATCGTAGTCGATTTCGCTTGGTCGGTCGGAGTTCTTCCCCGTGTAGCCGTTGTCCACGATCCAATCGAAGAGACGTTTCGTATTCTCATCTCGATAGAGGCGCTGGATGCGGCGAGCCATAGGGCTGGCAAGCGGAGACGGTTTCATGGGGGTGAAAATCCAATTTCTTTTAGGCGCCCTAACGCTCCCATATACGATAGGGAGTGCTCCAAAAGCAAATAGGATAACTTTAGCGCATTGCAAAGTGGGGGCTGGCTCCCCCCTAGACGCGGTATGGCGTTTAGGGAGCGGCTAGACCGCTGTGTCGGCGAGGGTGGCCCGCACCGCTTGGACCGCCGCTACGACGGTCCCGGCGAACGTGCCGTCGGCCGCCTTGACCCAGGGTAATTCGCTGACACGCCAGTTACCCTCAACCGGGAAGATGCGCTCGTTCAACGAAGCGAACCGGTACCAAGGCCACGCCAGCGAGACTTTTCCCGATCCGTATTCGGCGTCCATGAGAGACGCGGTACTTTTATCAGCTGAAACTCCCGCGCCTTCCTCGCCTTTCACGCCGTAAATGAGTCGGGTGTAGCCGTAGCCTTCGAAGCTGACGGAGAACGACAAACCGAGGATGCCCGGCATCGTGATGCTGATGTTGGTCCAGCGTTCGGGACTTACATAGAACCCGGAAAGGTCGTACCCCTGAGGCAACCGTTGGCGAACCTGGCCTTCGAGCGAATTCATGATGTCAGTCTGAATTTCGGTCGCTGCCGACAAGATCTCCAGGGCGCTTCGTAGAGCTTCCGGCGACTGCCTCACGATCCTCACGAGTTGCTGGCGTTCCGTCATGTCCCGAATCCCCATGAATTCACGTCGGATGAACTGAATCAGTGCGTCGATAAACGCGGTGACGCTGGCCGCCTCGCAACGATTGCGCGCACGTTCCAGCCATGGCACCAGTCCCGGGTAACTGAGCGGTCGAAATTGATCCTCGGCGTGCCGGCTTTGGCGGTGTTTCGCGGAGATGCTTCCTTCGGCGGGCAAGACGCCCTCTGCATGCGCGAGATATACGAGGCAGCGGCGGCCCCCTGGGACCGCGAGGTCGAGCCATGCGAGATAATCCGTGACTTGGTTCGGCTGGTCTGCGGCAAAGGGCTTGTTCTCGATGCCGAGGACGGCATCTCCAAACCGGATCACGATGTCGACTCGACGACGCTCGAACGTTGGAGCCTCGACCTGGACCCTCGCACCATCGAGGTCGACCGTAGACCAGTCGAGCTGCAAGGTGTTCAGGAACTCTGCGAGAAAGAGGGAACCCTGGCCATGGGTGCCGGCAGGATCGAGCAGGGACGCGAGGATCTCGGACAGAATGAGCTCCCCGGGTCTGATAAAATCGAACACCGTGAACTCAGGGGCCCTTCGGCGTGCCTCTGAGCGCCGCTCCATCTCGAATGCCGCGCGTCGGTCGGTCAGCGTGCTGAGCAAGCTCTCTAGGGACATGTCGCTTCAATCCGTTCGAGCTACGGCGGTGTTGGCAAGGCGCAATTCGGTTTCGAAATCCCAGTCATCCCAATTGGCCTCCTCAATGCGACTGAACACGCCTGCGGCTACCAACCCTTCCAGGATGCCTATGGCCGTTTTGGTTGATGCCTGAAGCGACTCCGTCTCCGAAGCTATGTCAGGCCATGCGGAGGTCAGTTCGGCGAGGCATGTGGACGCCTCGTCTTCCTTCGGCGAGATCCAGACAAAGACGCTAGAATGATCGCTCACGGTGCATCTCTCCTGGCGCCCACAGCCAGATTGGCATCTAAGCAATTGAGAAAACAACAGATTTATTTTTATGCTGGAGGGCGCGAATTAGGCGACCTCGAACGGTTCTCCCGGTCCGATCCTGTTTCTAAATAGGCCACGACATGTTGTTCAACGGGCCGCCCGGCGCGGGCAAGTCGATGCTCGCCGCGCGCCTGCCCTCGATCCTGCCACCGCTGACGCCGCGCGAGCTGCTCGCGGTCTCGATGATCCAGTCGGTGGCCGGGGAGCTGAAGGAGGGGCGGCTGTCGGATCGGCGCCCGTTCCGGCAGCCGCACCATTCGGCCTCGATGGCGGCGCTCGTCGGCGGCGGGATCAACGCGCGGCCGGGCGAGGCCTCCCTGGCCCATGGCGGCGTGCTGTTCCTCGACGAGCTTCCCGAGTTCACCGCTATTATGGCGCTGACGCCACAAGCCCTCCGCCCCAACTAAAATGGCCGCCGGGGGCGTGAACCCTCGACGGCCAAGACGGTCATGCCGTCGTTTCATTCAGTGTCGCTGTTCTGTCAGAAAGCGAACGAACCCTGCCCGCAGCAGCGGGTGTGAGTCCGGACGACTTCTTGTCGTCCAAAGCGGATGCGCCGGTACGACCGGACGCGGTGGCAGGCACGATTAGACTTGCGCTTAGACACCGGGCTTTCTCCGATGGCCCGTTGAAAGAGCGGCGCGCAGGTGCTATAAACTTCTCGCACTTGGCGCATCTGCACGCCTTGAGAGCCGGATGAAGAGGGGGCCTACCTCAACATCCGGCGGCCTAAACAGACGGCTCGCTCGGGATCCAACCCCCTTGCGAGCCGTTTGCGTCTTCGGCTTCCTAATCATTCGCACAGTTCACATTCAGTTTCAACCGTCTGAATGTGGCGGCGCCTTGCGTTGAATCTTTGGTGCTGTATCTTGCTGTTGCGATTGGAGCACAGCGATGTCAGACACCGCCCTGCGGAATGCGATGCTTGAGCGAGATCGGCTCGCCGCAGAGATAAATCAAATTCAACAACGAGTACATGATCTTAAGTCGCGTCACCGTGAGGTGGACGACTGGATTTCGGCATGGCATTCGTTCGCTGGAACGCAGAGCGGTGACGGCGAACCCATCGCGTCAGTTCAGGAACAAGAGCAGAACATTCAGGATTTGGACCGCTCCAATTCACCTGAGGAGACGAAGGAGTCCGCTCGCGCTACTGGCAACCCAAAAAAGGAGTTCGTTGCGGCCGAGTCGCTTCGCATCATCAGCGAGGCCGGCAAGCCGCTCACGCGCTCGGAGCTGTTCGCAGCGCTCAAGGAGCGGTCGATCATCATCAATGGCAGAGACCCTGAGCAGGTTCTTTCCACCATGCTTTGGCGGGCGCAGAGAGATGGGGCGAAAATCGTACGTCTGAAAAGCGGCGGGTATTGGCTGGCGGATCACCCGCACTTTGAGAGCGCATACAATCCGGCTCGGGATATTCTTGCATCACATGAAGAAGAAGTTAAGCAGATGAGCATCATTGAGGCAGTTCAAAAAACGCTTATGAACTGCCATAAAGAAGATCTCATCGCTATCGATAGCATGCTTTCATCTGATGGATCAATTCCAGAAGCTGTATCACAATTGCTTATCAATACTTATCCAGACTTAATAAGCAATGAAATTATATCCGACAACAATTTTCTATCAGACTTTCATCATAACGTGCATGCACGGATGAAGGCCTTCGGATATGCCGACGAAGAAGAAGCTGTTTGAGCAGAGGCTCTGCTTTCTTGTTATTCACTCCGCACTTATATCCCTAAGTTGTATTGCGTCTATTTCAAGAGCTGCCAAGCACGCAAGCAAAAAGGTTGCGGCAAAGGTCCCGCGCTTTAGCTTCATTGTGATCGAAGCTTCTGTCTCATCAAACCCCTGCGTTTTCAGCCGCTCACGCAGCCCTGCGTAAGTCACGCCTGCCTCCTTCATTTTGAGCTTGAGAAAGGCGCTAGCACGCGCCTGCCATTCGGCCTCGGTCTTCGCGATCTGCATGAGGACACCTATCGTTTCCGCGAGCTATCAAAAACGATAGAATGCGCTTGACGCATCGTCAAACCTATCATATCCGTTAGCTATCGAATTCGATAGGTAGCTGACGTGGCCCAGCATTTCCTCCTCTCCTCTCGCGCCAAGACCCTGAGCCTCGCCCAGGTGATGCGGATGACGGACGACCAGGCCGAGGCGACGTTCCGCATGGTCCGTTGGCCTGAGACGAGCGGAGACCCGGTGTGCTACCACTGCGGCGGCCTCGACGCCTACGATTGCCGCCGTCCGAACGGCGCTCCGCGCTTTCGCTGCCGCGCCTGCCGCAAAGACTTCTCCATCACCTCGGGCACCTTGTTCGCCTCACACAAGCTGCCCCTGCGTGGCTACCTCGCGGCCATCGCCATCTTCGTCAACGAAGTGAAGGGCAAGAGCGCCCTAGCCCTGACGCGCGACCTGGGCGTCTCCTACAAGTGCGCTTTCGTGCTGTGCCACAAACTGCGCGAGGCGATGGCCGTCGAGATGAAGGGCCGCGTCGTCGGCGGTGAGGGCAAAACGGTTGAGGTCGATGGCGGCTACTTCGGTGGCTACATCAAGCCCGCCAACCACAAGGCCAACCGCGTCGATCGCCGGCTCGCCCGCAACCAGAACGGCAAGCGCGAGTGCGTCGTCATCGTGCGCGAGCGTGGCGGCAACTCGGTTCCGGCGGTGTTCCGCACCGAGGGCGCGGCGCTCTCCTTCATCAAGTCCCGCGTCGCTAAGGGCACCGTCGTTCACGCCGACGAAGCGTCATCCTGGGATGCGCTCCACGCGCAGTACGAGGTCAAACGCATAAATCACCAGCAGGCCTACAGCGAGGCCGGCGCCTGCACGAACATGGCTGAGGAGTATTTCTCCCGCCTACGTCGCGCCGAGGCAGGGCATCACCACCACATCGCGGGCGTGTATCTCCTTCGCTACGCCCAAGAGGCGTCATGGCGCGAGGATCACCGCCGGGAGGCGAACGGCGCTCAGTACGAACGCGTTGCCGGGCTGGCGATGAAGCGCGGCCCGTCCGTGGATTTCTGCGGGTACTGGCAGCGTCACCTAAAAGCCGCCTAACAGCTCATGCCTCCACACTCAGAAAAAGGCACGACGTACCAAATATCTCATTTAATGGGGCCAAGGTCAATACCTACTGACCGCCCCCCGTTGTTATCAGTATCGCTCCTGTAAATACATACCTGTATACGATATATGTGATAATTGCCCCAGCCAATAAATGTCCAAACCACCAAGAATTTACAAGTAGAAATGTCTTAATTCTATACCATGTCCTGTGGGGAAACTGCCAACTCCATGGGTACTCCTTCGCAAAGAGATGCGGCTTGTGGACGATCTCCCTATAGAAATCAACGTTGTCGTGGTTTATGGGGCACTCATCAAGTGCACTCTGATAGTTCCTTTGCAATTCTTCGAGGCGACCCCGTGCTGATTCAATGTCTTTCTCAAGATCAATGTTTTTTAGCTCGTAGTTGATTGTTGCAATTTTTCTAGCGCACTGGTGCAATAGCTCTCCCTGGTGGTAAAAGTTTTGTGAGCCGTCAAGCAAAGATGTGAATATTACAAAGACCGAAAGTACAACCGAGCAAGCTAGCAATATTTGATTCTGAGATTGCTCTAATTTTAGGATATTTGGTATGAGAGATAGCGCTATAACATATAATGATAGGAGCGAAACTATATACGATGATCCCCTTTGTCGACTGGCTAATCGAAGGTTGGCCTGGAAGCGTACGTCGCGGGTAATCTCAACGCTTCTTTTAAAATCCTTTAGTGCGTTCCTTAGAACCTCGTCCGACATTGAGCGCTCCCGGTTATCCTGAGACGATCTAGTTGTTACCCAGAAGCTTTCAACGGATAAGTGCGCACCCGGCCTCAAGGGGTGGGGCGGCTAGTCTCGCACCCAGCCCTTCAATTCCCCCTCTATCGGCACTTCCCGCGCGTGCTTACCCTGCTTGAGTTTCCACAGGCAGGCGCCGACCCGCTTTCGGATCATCTGCAACATGGTGGGATCGTCGGGGTTGAGCCCGCGCGCCGTCATCACGGTTCGGGCGATGTCGCGGGAGGTCACAGGACTTTCCGCGAGGCGTAGGGCTCCCATGACATGTCGCATCATCTCGCCGCGGAAAGCGGCGTGACGGGGCGGGTATTGGCGGTTCGGGATGGCTCCCGTGTCCGCGTCGGGATCGAAGATGCGGATGGCCGCGTCGATCGCGTCCAGGTCTGTGACGAGCCTTCGCAGCTCGGCCTGCGTGTGTTCGATCTGGCCAGCGATCTCGGCCCGCTTGCGGACTAAGCCGCTCAGCACATGCTCGTTTTTCATAGCCCCGAGATGGGGCTAAGGTGCTGAGAACGCTTGTGGCGTTTGCGCCCTAATACCGGAGTTCACGCCGCAGGTCCTCGATTCGCTGCGCCAGCCGATGGAGACCGGCGAGATCATGATCGCGCGCGCCAACCACCGCATCACCTACCCGGCCCGCTTCCAGCTGGTCGCCGCGATGAACCCGTGCCGGTGCGGGCAGGCGCTGGAGCCGGGCTATGCCTGCCGACGTGGCCCGAACGAACGTTGCATGGCGCAGTACGGCGCCCGCATCTCCGGGCCGTTGCTCGACCGGATCGACCTGCGCATCGAGGTCGCGGCGGTGACCGCCGCCGACCTGATCCTGCCGCCGCCGGCCGAGGGCTCGCGCGAGGCCGCCTCGCGGGTCGCGGCAGCGCGCGACCGCCAGACCGCGCGCTACGACGCCGCGGGCTTGGCCGCGGGCACCACCAATGCGACCTGCCCGGCCAGCCTGATCGAGCGGGTTGCCGCCCCGGATGCCGACGGCGCCGCGCTGATCCGCACCGCCGCCGAGAGCATGCGGCTGACCGCCCGCGGCTTCCACCGGACGCTGCGCGTCGCCCGCACGCTCGCCGACCTCGACGGCGAGCCGACGGTTCGCCGCCTCCACCTCGCCGAAGCGCTGTCGTATCGCGGGCGGGGGGAGAAGGCGGCCTCGTGAGACGGGCAACGCTGACGAGCGGAACGATGTCGCCTTGTATGGTGCCCTATATGGTACTATCCTAAGTGAAGATCCTCGAATTCATCGACGATTCCCATCGATCGCCGTTCGCCGACTGGTTCGGCAGGCTCGATCCGTTCGCTGCGGCCAAGGTGACGATCGCGCTGGCACGGATCGAGAAGGGCAATCTCTCCCATGTCAAATCCGTCGGCTCGGGGGTGCAGGAATACCGGCTCGATTTCGGTCCGGGCTACCGATTGTATTTCGGCAGAGACGGCGAAACATTGATCATTCTGCTCTGCGGCGGCACGAAGCGCCGTCAGCAAGCCGACATCGATCGGGCGATCGAGAATTGGGTCGCCTACAAGCAACGCAAGGCGCAAGGACGCTGATGCCGCTTATGCGCAGTTTCAAGGACACCGTGAAGGCGCGTGCCGCGCGCGATCCGGCCTTTCGGGAGGCCCTGCTGACGGAGGCGGTCGAGAGCTTCCTTGCCGGCGAGATCGACGTCGGCAAGACGGTGTTGCGCGACTACATCCACGCGACCATCGGGTTCGAGCGCCTTGCCACCGAAACCGGCTCCTCGACGAAGAGCTTGATGCGGATGCTCAGCGCCGCCGGAAACCCGACGGCCAGCAACTTGTTCTCGATCCTTGGCACCGTTCAGAAGGAAGCCGGCCTGCGTCTCACGGTGACGGCGGGGCGGTCGACCGCGTCCAGCTGATCGCAGTCCTCGCGTCGGCGCCCCAAGATCGCTCAGGGCCGCCGCCCCGGCGTCATCCGTCGAGCGCGGCGTAGCGGCGGAAGATGCCCTGCTCGTTGAACGGGATCCGGCGCGGGCTCGCGAGGTAGGCCGCGATCCGCGGGCGCACCGCGACCGTCGCGTGCAGCGCGGCCACGCGCGGATGGTCGGGGAGCCGCGCCGCCATCGCCTTCGGGAAGGCGTAGCGCAGCCCGTCGATCAGCTGGAACAGCGACAGGTCGGCGTAGCTCAGGCGATCGCCGACGAGGTGGGTGCCGTCGTTGCGGGTGAGCACGTGCTCGAACCACGCCAAGAACTCGGGGATGCGGTCGGCGCGGAAATGCGCGGCGCGGCGCGCGGCTTCGGTCGTCTGGTCCTCGTAGGCGAGGCCGGCCGCGATCGGGTGGTGGGTGTCGTGCGCCTCGGCCACCATGTCGGCGATGGTGAGCTGGATCTGGTGCGTCCAGATCCGCTCGCCCTCGGCCGCTCCGACCAACCCGAGCCGCGGGCCGAGATAGAGCAGGATCGCCGCCGTCTGCCCGACGACCACGTCGCCGTCGCGCAGGAAGGGCGGTGCGAAGGCCGGGCGCGGCTCGTCGAGATCCTCCAGGATCCGCGTCAGCGCCGGCAGGCCGAGACCGTCGGTCTCCGCCTCGCGGGCGACGTCGACGTAGGCCGCGCCGGCCTCTTCCAGGGCGAGGCGCACGAACTCGCCGCGGCCCTGCAGCATCGGCCATTAATAGAGCTCGTAGGGCATCGCCGCGCCGTCACGCGCGCGGCGTCACTCGCCCGGGGCCTCGTCGGCGGCGGCCTTGTCGGCCGGCGGCTCGGCGCTGGCGACGGTCTTGCGCTCCAGCATCAGCTGGAGGCGGAGCGCGAGCTGCTGGTCGAGATGGCGGGCGTAGGCGCCCTTGAAGAACTTGGCGCCGGTGCCGCCGCCGTAGAGGCGATCATGCGCCGCGATCATCGCGTCGACCTCGGGACGGCAGAGAAAGCCGATCACGCCGGCGGCCTGGAACCAGCGACCGGCGCGGGCGTGGTTCATCGCGCCCGGGTTGGCCATCACCGTCTCGGCGAAGCAATCGGTCGCGGCCTGCTGCAGCGGCGCCAGCACCTTGTCCGCCTCGGGCTTCGAACGCTCGCGCGCCGTGGCCGGCGCGAGGGCGAGGAGGAATGCGAGCGCACCGAGCAGCGGGGTCTTCATGGCGCGGGAAGCCTCGAACGAGTGATCGATCGAGGCGAGTATTCCCCAGGGATTTTGTCGGGAACAGGGCCGTCCGCGCCGCAGCGCACGCGCCGGGCGCGATCCTGCGCCATCGTCGCTTCCGCGTCACAGCGGCGCCCCCGCCACCGCCGCTTCGACCGCCGGTTTCGCCTGGGAGCGTCCTAGCCGCGGCGCTCGGCGTTCCAGCGACCGCTGCATTCGGGGCCGCCCTGGGTCGACCAGGTGCCGGTGCCGGTCCCCTGGCGGCCGAGGCGCCCGACGACGTTGGCGGTCGCCGCCCCGTTCGAGATCGTCGCGCGCACCGACCCGTTGGTCGCGACCCGGCCGCTGATCGCGAAATCGCCGCCGGGATAGCTGGCCTCGCCGCGCTGGATCCGCACGCCGTAGCGATAGGCCCGGTCGCAGATGCCGGATTCGGTGATGACCTCGATGCTCCAGTTGCCGTCGTAGCGGTCGGGGATCTGGACCTTCTTCCGGGCCGCGTCGGCGGGGCTGAGGCCGGCGGCTGCGAGGATGAGGAAGGCGGAGGCCAGCGTCAGTGCTTTCATCGGATCCCGATCGGGCGAGCGTGTCGAGTGCCCGGCACGCACCGCGCGGGCGTGCAGGCATGTCCGCTTCGAAACACGCGACGGCCGGATCGGTTGCCGATTTCCCCGCTCAGGCGCGGGCGGCCCGCCTCAGGGCGTCGTTCAGCAGCGCCAGGAGGTCGCCGCCGGCATGGAGGAAGCCGTGGACGCCCGCCGCCGCGAGCGGTTCGGCGAGATCCGCCCCCGGCTTGCCCGCGAGGTAGATCGTCCCGGCGCCGGCCGCCGCCAGGGCCTTCGCCGCGGAGACGGCGCGGGCTTCGTAGACGGCGTCGGAGGAGCACAGGCAGGCGAGCGCCGCACCCGAGACCTTGAACGCCTCGGCGAGGCTCGCATCGTCGGGGAACCCGTCGTTGCTCAGCGCCTCGATGCCGCCGGCGGCGAAGGCGTTGGCGGCGAAGGTCGAGCGGGCGTTGAACACCGCGACCGGGCCGAGATTGGCCAAGAACACCTGCGGGCGCTTCCCGGTCTTGTCGAGGAAGCCGTCGGAGGCGTCGCGCAGGGCCTCGTAGGGCTCGGCGAGCCGCTGCGACGGCAGGGCGTCGCAGGCGACCGCCGTTCCGCTGCCGAAGCTCGCCGCCGGGGGGGCGGCGACGGGCGCCACGTCGAGCACCGCGACCGACTTCTCGGCGAGGTAGGGGAATTCGGTGGCGCCGGTCAGCGCCTCGCGCCGCGTCGCGACGTTCTTCGCCCGCGTCTCCCGGGTGATCTCGATCCGGCGCTGGAGCTTGCCGACGCTGAGCGAGGCGACGATGCCGCCCTCGCGCTCGATCGCCTGGAACGCCTCCCAGCCGGCCTCGGCCAGCTGCGCGGTCAGGCTCTCGAAGCCGCCGGCGCCGGCGGCCGGATCGGCGACGCGGGCGAGGTTCGATTCCTCGATCAGCACGATCTGGCTGTTGCGCGCCACCCGCCGGGCGAAGGCGTCGGGGAGACCCAGCGCCTGGGTGTAGGGCAGGGCGGTGACGGCGTCTGCGCCGCCGAGCCCGGCCCCGGTCGCCGCCATCGCGGTCCGCAGGATGTTCACGAAGGGGTCGCGCCGGGTCATCATCCGCCACGCGGTCTCGGCCTGGAGCCGCAGCGGCTTCGGAGCGAGCCCGCAGGCCTGCTCGATGCGGGCCCAGAGCCGGCGCATCGCCCGAAACTTCGCGATGGTGAGGAACTCGTCCGCGTCGGTCACGAGCAGGATCCCGACCGCGTCGCGGGCCCGTTCCAGCGACACCCCTTCCGCCTCCAGCGCCCGGAGATAGGTCACGGCCGTGGCGAGCACCGCGCCCAGCTCGGCCGCCTCGCCGGCGCCGGCCTCGTGATAGGGCCTCCCGTCGGCCAGGAGCGCACGCCCGGTGAAGCCGGCGGCGTCGAAGTCCTTCACCGCCTGCCCGAGCTTCGGCGCGATCTCGGACCACACCGCCCCGAGGCTGCCCGAGGCGGCAAGCGTGCCCACCGGATCGATGCCGAGGTCGAGGTCGCAGGCCGACAGGTCCTCGCCGCGCGCCTTCGCCAGCTCGACCACGAGGCGGGCCGCCTCCAGCCCGAGCGGGCCGGCGTCGACGCGCAACCCGATCAGCGGCAGCATCACGCCGGCAAGCGCGGCTTCCAGCTCTTCGACCGTGCGTGCGGTCAGGCCGTAGCCGTGGGCCGCCGGCGCGCCGGAGAACACCAGGGTCAGCGCATCGGCGCCGCCTTCGAGGTCGGCCAGCGCCTGCCGGTTCGCCTGCTCGATCTCGGGATGGTCGACCCGCTGGGCGATGCGCCACGGGCCGGCCGCGCGGACCGGCTGCGGCACGGGCTCGGCCGCCTCGTAGAGCGGCTCGATGCGCAGGCCGTCCGCCGTCTTGGAGACGAGGCGCTTCTCGTAGTCGGCGCCCTTCAGAACGCCCTCGACGAGGCCGAGCCAGCGCGCGCGGGTCGCGGGCTCGAAGAGGTCGGCAAGCGGTCTGTCTTCCATCGCGGAGGGCCTTCAAACGGTGCCGGGATGCGGGTCTTTCGCCCGCTCTCCCCATCCGTCTGCCCTCGCACGGCCCCGCTGGCGAGGCAATCGACGGCGGCGACCGTATTTTTTATCCAAAGATGATCAGGCCGGCGAAGCCCGCCGAGCCGACGATGATGCGCCACCACGCGAACAGCCAGAAGCCGTGGCGGGAGACGTAGTCGAGCACCGTCCGCACCACGACGAGGGCCGAGACGAAGGCCACCACGAAGCCGATGACGATCAGCCCGACGTCGTCGCCGTTGAGGTTCTTGTAGTTGTCGAGCAGGTCCTTGGCGAAGGCGCCGGCCATGGTCGGCATCGCGAGGTAGAACGAGAACTCGGTGGCGGAGCGCTTGTCGGCGCCCATCAGCATCGCGCCGACGATGGTGGCGCCGGAGCGCGACACGCCCGGGATCATCGCCAGGCACTGGAAGATGCCGATCTTCAGGTCCATCAGCAGGGTGAAGTCGTAGACGTCGGTCTTCTTCACCTCGAGATCGGTGTCGTCCAGGACGAGCAGCACGAGCCCGCCCGCGACCAGGGTCGCGCAGACGATCCACGGGTTGAACAGGTAGGCCTTGATCACCTTCGAGAACAGGCCGCCGATGATCGCCGCCGGCAGGAAGGCGAGGAGGATGCCGAGCACGAACCGGCGCGCCTGCGGGTCGTTCGGCAGGGCGAACGCGATGCCGAGCAGCCGGCGGAAATACACCGCCAGGATCGCCAGGATCGCGCCGAGCTGGATCAGCACCTCGAAGGTGTTGTTGGGCGAGTGGAACCCGATGAAGTGCCCGACCAGGAGCTGGTGCCCGGTGGAGGAGACCGGGATGAACTCGGTCGCGCCCTCGACGACCGCGAGCACGACCGCCTTCGCGATGCTCATCGCATCCATCATCGCAGATCTCGCATCATCGCTGGTCTCGACCGTTCGCGCCGCGCCGGCCGGCGACCGGCCTGAGGAAGTGGAATCGCCGCCCGCGGCGGGACGCCCGCAGGCTTCGCCGACGATGGTGAACGAGCGGTTACCGCGTTCCGTGCGGCGTGTTAATGAGGCGGCAACGATCGAGCAATCATGATCATCCCACGCTCGGTCCCGCGGGTGTCCCGTGCGGCGCGTCCCGCCGGCCCTTTTCAGTCCGACAACGGCCTCGATGGCGACGCTCTATCACTTTCCCTTCTGCGCCAACTCGCGCTTCATCCGCCTCGTCCTGGCCGAGATGGGCCTGGAGCCGAGCCTCGTCGAGGAGCGGCCCTGGGACAGGCGCGACGAGTTCCTGCTGATCAACCCGGCCGGCACCACGCCGGTGCTGATGGAGCAGGGCGGCCTGGTCGTGCCCGGCGGCGGCATCATCGCGGAATACCTCGACGAGACCCGCGGCCTCGGCCTCACCGGGCGCCGGCTGATGCCGGACCATCCGGCCGAGCGGGTCGAGGTGCGCCGGCTGATGGACTGGTTCCTGGTCAAGTTCGAGGCGGAGGTGACCGGCTACCTCGTGACCGAGAAGATCGCCAAGCGCTTCATGACCAGCGCCACCGGCGGCGGCCCGCCGGACATGAACGCGATCCGCGCCGCCCGCACCAACGTCCGCTACCACCTGAAGTACATCGGCTACCTGATGGCGCGGCGCCGCTGGATCGCCGGCGACCACCTGACCTATGCCGACCTCGCCGCCGCGGCGCATCTGAGCTGCGTCGACTACCTCGGCGACGTGCCGTGGGACGAGGACGAGACCGCGCGCGACTGGTACGCCCGCGTGAAATCGCGGCCCTCCTTCCGCGCGCTGCTCGCCGACCGGGTCGCGGGCATGCCGCCGGCCGGGCATTACGCGGACCTGGATTTCTGACCGACCGCCGCATCTTCGCAGGCCGGGACCTGCGCCGCCTCGTCGAGGCCCGCGCCCGCCACCTGGGCTTCTGCGACCTGCAGGTCACCCGCCCGGAGGCGGTGCCGGAATTGCCCGGACGCCTCGCCGCGTGGCTGGGCGAGGGCGCCCACGGCACGATGGACTGGATGGAAGACCGCGCCGACCAGCGTGCATCGCCCAAAACCCTGTGGCCGGGGGTGCGCAGCATCATCATGCTCGCCACGAACTACGGACCGGAGACCGACCCGCTCGATCTGCTCGCGAAGAAGGATCGCGGCGCGATCGCGGCCTACGCCCAGCGCCGCGACTATCACGAGGTGGTGAAGGGCCGGCTGAAGGAGCTCGGCGGCTACCTCTCGGCCAAGGGCGACGTGCGGGTGAAGGTGTTCTGCGACACCGCCCCGGTGATGGAGAAGCCCCTGGCCGCGGCGGCCGGCCTCGGCTGGCAGGGCAAGCACACGGTGCTGCTGTCGCGCGATCACGGCAACTGGCTGCTGCTCGGCGCGATCTACACCTCGGCCGACTTGGAGCCGGACGCGCCCGAGCCCGACCATTGCGGCTCGTGCCGCGCCTGCCTCGACATCTGCCCGACCAACGCCTTCCCGGGCCCCTACCGGCTCGATGCGCGCCGCTGCATCTCCTACCTGACGATCGAGCATGCCGGCCCGATCGCCGCGGAGTTCCGCACCGCCATCGGCAACCGGGTGTTCGGCTGCGACGACTGCCTCGCCGTTTGCCCCTGGAACAAGTTCGCCCGCGTCGCGCAGGACGCGCGCATGGCCGCCGATCCCGGCCTCGACGCGCCGCCGCTGGCCGAGCTCGCCGCCCTCGACGACGCCGCCTTCCGCAGGCGCTTCGCCGGGACGCCGGTGAAGCGCACCGGCCGCGACCGCTTCCTGCGCAACGTCCTCATCGCCGTTGGCAACTCGGGAGACCCGGCGCTGGCGTCCTCCGCCGTGCGGAACCTCGCGGACCCGGCCGCGATCGTGCGGGGCATGGCGGTCTGGGCCTGCGGCAGGCTTCTCGGCGCCGCGGCCTGCCGTCCCCTTTACGAACGCCACGGGCTCGGCGAGACCGATCCGGACGTTCGGGCCGAGTGGCGTGCCGCGCTCGACCCGCCCGCGGAGATGCCATCATGACCCTGTTCGTCTTCGGCCTCGGCTTCTCGGCCCGGCGTTTCTCGGAATGCGCGCGCGGCCGGTTTCCCCAGATCGTCGCGACGGTGACCGAGCCGGACAAGGCCCGCGCGATCGAAGCGGAGACCGGGCTGTCGATGAGGGCCTTCGGCCCCGAGGCCGACGACCCGCGCATCCCCGCCGACCTCGCGGCGGCCGACGCGCTGCTCGTCTCGGTCCCGCCCGACCGCGACGGCGATCCGGTGCTGCGGCGGTTCCGCGACGACATCGCCCGGAGCCGGATCGGCTGGATCGGCTACCTCTCGACGATCGGCGTCTACGGCGACCAGGGCGGCGCCTGGATCGACGAGACCACGCCGGCGACGCCGAAGAGCGCGCGCTCGCAGGGGCGGCTGGCCGTCGAGAACGCGTGGCGGGCGCTCGGCGCCGAGACCGGCAAGGCGGTGCAGGTGTTTCGGCTGTCGGGCATCTACGGCCCGGGCCGCAACCCGATCGTGAAGCTGCGCGACGGCCGATCCCAGCGCATCGTCAAGGCGGGGCAGGTCTTCAACCGCATCCACATCGACGACATCGCCGCGACGCTGCTCGCCTCGCTCGACCGGCCGCGCAACGGCGCGGTCTACAACGTCACCGACGACGAGCCGGCGCCACCCCAGACCGTCACGGAATACGCCGCGGCGCTCACCGGCCTGCCCCTCCCGCCGGAGGTCGACTTCGAGACCGCCGACCTCTCGCCGATGGCACGCAGCTTCTACGGCGAGAACAAGCGCGTGCGGAACCGCCTGATCCGCGCGGAACTCGGCGTCGACCTCGCCTTCCCGACCTATCGCGAGGGGCTGCAGGCCTTGAAGGACGAGGCGGCCGGCTGACGGAGCCGGCCCACCGTCACGGGCGCGGCGGCACGTGCGCGTCGAGCCAGGCGGCCAGCCATGCGGCGACGTCGAGGCTGTTCCTGTCCTGCATCAGCATGTGCGAGTTGCCCGCCATGCCGACGTCGGGCAGCAGGACCAGCTCCGCCTTGCCGCCAGCCTTGTTGGCGGCCTCGACGAAGGCGCGGCAGAGCTTCAGCCGCGGGGCCCAGCGCGGCACGCGCTCGACGTAGTCGCCCCACAGCACGAGGATCGGCAGGTCCCTGTAGGGTGCCAGGTCGTCCTTGGCGGGATCGGGGCAGGCGGCTGGCTCGATCGCCACGAGGCCGCGGATGCCGGCGCGATCGAGCGCGGCGGTCTGGAACGGGTAGATGCCCGATTGCGAGTGGCTGATCAGGATCGCGCCGTCGAGCCCGGTTTTCTCGATCGTCTTGGCCAGCTCGGACAGGGCCGGCACGGTCGGGTTCGGGGTCGGCAGGGCCGCGGCCCAGTCGGCGACCATCTGCTTCCAGAACTCGGCCTGCGCCTCCAGCGGGAACTGCATCCCGGGAAACACCTCCGGATATTTCGGGCCGAAGCGGAAGATCGCCCAGGCCGGCTCCTGGCCGGCCGACACCACCGGCGGCAGCGTCTCGGGCGCCGCCTGACCGGTCTTCACCGTGTTGATCCTGGACGGGTCCACCGCCGAGCGGCCGCGACCGGCCTGGTCGATCACGTAGGTCGGGAACCCGGCGCGGACGAAGAACTCGTCCCAGCCCATGCGCCCGTCCGGCGTCGTCTCCCAGGTCTTGCCCGTGAGGCAGCAGCCGTGGATCAGGACGATCGCCGGGCGCTTGGCCTCCACCGGGATCTGGTAGCGCACGTAGACCTGGTCGACGCTGATCGTGCCCGAGGGTGCGTAGGCCGGCAGCGTCGAGAGGGTGTCGGAGGCGACGCTGCGACCGCCGACGAAGAAGCTGCCCTGCCGGGCGATCGTCAGCGGCCCTGCGGGCTTGGCCGCCGCGGCGGGCGGGGCGAGCAGGCTCCCGATCAGGGCGATGGCGGCGAGACGCCGCGGCGGCGTCGTGTTGTCCTCGGACATGCGGTTCCCGGTTCCCCGCGGCGCCGTCTTCCGTGGCGCCGCAGCCGGAACCTAGCACCGCCGCGCCCGCCGGCATCAACCGGAAGGTGCGGCGGCGCGACGATCAGGCCGAGAGTTCACGCTCGACGCGGGCCGCGGCCTCGGCCGGCACGTCGAGCGCCTCGGCCAGCATCTTGAGGAACTGCCGCTCCTGCATCGTGTCGAGGTCGATCGCCAGGGCCGCGGCGGCGTAGATCCGGGCGGCGGCGTCGGAATCGTCGACCGCGTCGGCGATCTCGTCGATCTCGGCCGGGTTGGCGAGCTCGCGCTCGAGCCAGGCGCGCCCGTCGCGATCGATGCCGGCCGCCGCGACGGCCTCGTCGAGCCGGCGCCGCTCGGCCGCGTCGACCAAGCCGTCGGCCACGGTCGCTGCTACCATCGCGCGCAGCATCAGGCGCGCCTCGTCTTCCGGCACGTCCTGGAACGCCGCCGTCTGCGCCTCGTCCGGCTTGCCGCCGCGCAGCGCCCGGAAGGCGAGGCCGCCGATCAGCGCGAGGCCGCCCAGGGCCGCGCCCGCCAGGGCTCCGCCGCGCGCCTTGACGAGGGCGTCGACGATCGACTTCGCGTCGACGGACTTCTTGGGATCGACGGGCAATTTGGCGTCGGCGGTTTTGTTCAGATCGGGCATCGCGGGCTACTCCGAACGCGGGCGGGGATCGGACCGGCAACGACCGGACGGGGCCAAGGTTCATCGGCATCTTCCGTCGCGCCGGTGGCGGTTGCCGGATTCGGGCGAGGCGGCGATAGAGGGCGGCACCAGCCGATGGCGCTCCTTCCCCGTCCCCTAAGCCGAGAGGCCATGACGACAGCCGCACGATCCAAGAGCCCGAGCCTGCCTCTGCGGGACGCCGAGCGCGCCAGGCGCATCGCGGCCGTGGCGGCAACCGCGTTGCGGCTCGAGCTCGACACCTACCCCAAGCCCGGCCTCGTCAGCCGCGTCGACAGCGGCAGCCATGCCGACATGGACGCCGCCACCTTCGCGGCGAGCACGGCGGCGATCGAGCCCTACCTCGCCGACCTCGCCGCCGCCGGCGCCCAGGAGGCGACGATGCCGGCGCTGCGCCGCATCGGCATCGCGGCCGAGGCGGCGATGCGCGCGGCGACCGGGGGCGTGAACACCCATCGCGGCGCGATCTTCGGCCTCGGGCTGCTCTGCGCGGCCGCCGGGTCGTTCACCGGCGAGACGATCCCCGCCGGCGGGCTCGGCGGCCGGATCCGCCAACGCTACGGCGACGCCATCCTCGACGGCCCGGTCCTGCTGCGCGCCCCCGGAGCCGAGGCCCGGCGCCGCCACGGGGTCGGCGGCGCGCCGCACGAGGCGGCCTCCGGCTTCCCCCACCTCTACGGGGTCGGCCTACCGGCCCTCGACCGCGGCCGGCGCCTGCGGCCGGACGATCCGGAGGCGGCGCGTGTCGAGGCCTGCCTCGCGCTCATCGCCACTTTGGAGGACACGAACCTGCTGCATCGCGGCGGCGAGGCCGGCTACGCCTTCGCCCGCGACGCCGCCGCCGGCTTCATCACGGCCGGCGGCGTCGGCCGGTCGGATTGGCGCGCCGCGGCGGAGGACCTCCACCGCGCCTTCGTCGCGCGCAACCTCAGCCCCGGCGGCGCGGCCGACCTGCTGGCGATGACGCTGTTCGTGGACGCGATCGAGGCGCCGCGCCCATGACGCTGGCGATCCTCTGCTCGGGGCAGGGCGCCCAGCATCCCGGAATGTTCGATCTCACCGCCGACCTGCCGGCGGCGCAGGCCGTGTTCACGGCGGCGCGGCCGCTGCTCGGGGCCGACCCGCGCGACCTCGCACGCGCCGGCGGCGAGGCCCTGAACGAGAACCGCACCGGGCAGATCCTGTGCTGCGTCGCGGCGCTCGCCGCCTGGACCCTCGTCTCGGAGGCGGCGCCCGGCCGCCGGATCGTCGCCGGCTACAGCATCGGCGACTTGGCCGCCTGGGGCTGCGCCGGACGCTTCTCGGCCGAGACCGTGCTGGCGCTCGCCGCGGCCCGAGCCGAGGCGATGGATGCGGCCTCCGGCTCGGGGTACGGCCTCGCCGGCATCCGCGGCCTGCCGCAGGCGCGGGTCGCGGCGATGGCGACCGCGCAGGGCTGCCACCTCGCGATCCGGAACGCGCCCGACAGCGTCGTGATCGGCGGAGCGGTCGGCGGATTGGAGGCCGTCCGCCGCGACGCCCTCGCGGCCGGCGCGCAGCGCGCGGTGCTGCTTCCGGTGCGGACGCCGTCGCACACCCCGCTCCTCGCGGACGCCGCCGCCCGCTTCCGCGAAACCCTGCGCGAGGCTCTTCCTGACAAGCCGGCGCGCACGGCGCCCCGTCTGGTCAGCGGGCTCGACGGCAGCACCGTGTTCGATGCCGCGGCCGGGCTCGACAAGCTCGCGCGCCAGATCGCCACCACGATCGATTGGGCGGCCTGCCTCGACGCCTGCCGGGAATACGGCGCCACCACCGTGCTCGAGCTCGGCCCCGGCCACGCGCTCGCGACGATGGCCGCCGCGGCGCTCCCCGACGCGCGGGTGCGGGCGCTGGAGGATTTCCGTTCCGCGGCGGGCGTGACGGAGTGGCTCTCGGCCTAGGGAACGCTGCGCCCGAAGCGCTCTCCCTCCCCCCGCGGAGGGGGGGAGGGGGGACGTGAAGCTGGGCGCCGGAGCGTTCAGTGGGCCCGGCAGCCCGGTGCCCGGCGGGCCAGCGCGCCCGAACCTGTCACGAATCGAGGGCGTCGGCCTCGTCGATGTCGAGGAGGAAGACGATGTCGGCTTCGTCCTCGTCGTCCTCGCCCTCTTCGGTGGTGGCGTCGTTGGCGGCGGCGTGGCGCGGATCGTCCTCGAAGTCGCCCTCGCCGTCGTCCTCCGCCAGCGCGTCCTCGAAGATCTCGATCTCGTCCTCGCTGGCGGCGCGGATCTTGAGCTCCGAGGTGCCGTTCCAGAGCGGCGCGCCGTCGCTCGTCATCTTCTGGATGTCTTCCTTGAAGCCGTCGCAGGTGAAGAGGTCGCGCGCGGTCTCCTCGTCGCCGTTGATGACCGCCACGGCTTTGCCCTCGATCTCGAGCGTGAACATCGCTGACTTCCCTCTGGTTACCGTGGTTGCGGAAGGCCCCGCATCCGGGCCGTTCGCGCCTGCGCCGCAAGAAAGCTCTGGAACTTCCGCGCACCGCTCTCAATCCGGTCGCGGGGATGCTGTAGGGGGGAACGGTACACCCGCCAACCCCGAATTATCGCGCCGTCCGAGCCCTCCGCGGTCCGCCTCCTGCTTGGACCCGGCGACGGCATGGCGTGGCCGGCGCCGGCCCAGGAAAGAAGGATCATCCCGGATGCGGATCAGGCTCGGCTGCGAGATGCGCTACGCCTTCCCCTATCCCGTGCCGATGGTGGTGATGCTCAACCTGCATCCCTCCTGCGCCGACGCCCTCGAGGCCCCCGATGCGATCGTCACCCATCCCGAGGTGCCGGTCGAGACGTACCGGGACAGTTTCGGCAACCTGTGCGGTCGCCTGATCGCGCCGGCCGGCGCGTTCACCATCGGCACCGACGGGGTCGTCGCCGACGACGGGTTGCCCGATCCCGCCGAGCGGGACGCCGAGCAGCACCGCGTCGAGGACCTGCCGGCCGAGACCCTGCTTTTCCTGCTGCCGAGCCGCTACTGCGAATCCGACCTGCTCGCCGACGAGGCCTGGCGGCTGTTCGGCGACGTGCCGCCCGGCTGGGCCAGGGTGCAGGCGGTGTGCGACTTCGTCCACGCCCACCTCGCCTTCGGCTACGAGTTCGCCCACCGCGACCGCACCGCGCTCGACGCCTACCAGGGCGGGCGCGGGGTCTGCCGCGACTTCACCCATCTCGCGGTGGCGTTCTGCCGGGCGCTGAACCTGCCGACCCGGTACTGCACCGGCTACATCAGCTTCATCGGCGAGCCCGAGCCGCATCCGGCGGGCGACTTCTGCGCCTGGATGGAGGTCTATCTCGGTGGGCGCTGGCACGTGTTCGACCCGCGCAACAACGCGCCGCGCATCGGCCGGGTGATGGTCGCCTACGGGCGCGACGCCGCCGACGTGCCGCTGACCCACACCTTCGGCCCGAACCCGCTGGTCGGCTTCCGGGTCTGGGCCGACGCCGTCGCGGTGATCGACCACCTCGACGCGGAGGCCGCCGAGGAGCCGGAGGAGCCACTGCCGCCGCAGACCATGACGACCCGGATGGGGTGAGGAGCGTTCATTCTTGGTCTCATGGGTCGGGACCGATGAGGCCCGGCGGACGCCCGCCGCCCCGCGGTCGCGGGGGCCGGAGCACGATCCGTGCGCAGGCCCCGCTGCCGCCGCGCGAGATCGCGCGCTTGACCACGCCCTGCACCTCGGGGTTCGAGAGGAACAGGTCGTGGTTGATCAGGCCGCCGCCGTAATCCGAGGCGTCGGCGACGCGCACGCCCAGCGCCTCCAGGCGGTCGCGGTCGGCGGCGCCGGCGCGCACGACGCCGCCGGCGATGGCGCCGGAGAGCTCGAGCGCGCGGTCGTTGGTCGACGAGATCACCGTGATCTTGTACACGTCCGCGCCGAGCTTGGCGACGCTGCCCGTGAACAGGTCGATGTCGATGTCGGGGGCGGCGAGCACCACGGCACCGATCCGATTCATCGCCGCGTCGCCGGCCTCGGCGCGCAGCATCCGCAGGGTCTCCAGCGTCAGCAGCGTCCCCATCGAGTGGGCGACGATGTTGATCCTGCCCGCGCTCTGGGTCGCCGCGAGGGCCTTCAGCAGGTCCTCGAACGCGTCGCGCGACCACAGCGCGCTCTCCCGGTCGTAGCCGTAATCGAAGGTCGCGGCGGCCGACGGCCAGGTGAACAGGCCGGAGACGCCGCGGAAGCGGATGCCGTCCGAGAGTCGGGCCGCGCTGACGGCGGCCGACTCGAACGATTCGCGGTAGCCGTGGACGTAGATCAGCACGTCGCGGCCGAGGGCGGCCTCCGCGAAGGCGTTGGCCGCGCCGGGGCCGGTCTCGACCTTCGGCACCGCGCCGATGGTCCAGTCACCGGAGATCACCGACGAGACCTTGCCGAGCAGCGACCGGTCGGGCGGGGACAGCCGCACCTCGGCGAAGCTCAGGCCGCGTCCGCGCTCGGCGTTGAAGTAGGGGGGCTTGGGCGGGCTGCCGACGGGCTTGCGCGTGGTGGCGACGAGCAGGACCGGCATCACGTCGAGGGCCGACTGCCTCTCGGGCAGCGCGACCGTCCCGGTCGAGAGGCTGTCCGTGACGCAGCCCCCGAGGGACGGCGCCAGCACGGCGGCCCCCCCGAGGGCACCGAGTCGGACGAAGGCGCGGCGGGTCGGAGGCTGGCGCAGCATGATCTCGGGTCTGTCCGGCACGAGGGGAGACGGCGATGTGTCCGGCTCCGAGACCTAGCCTGTGCCGCAGGATCATGACCATGGCAGGGCGTAAGCGTGACCGTTCGTCCGGTGGATTGCGGGCATCCGGCGCGGCGGCCGGGAGCCTCCTCCTGAACGGCGGCGGCGTACGGTGGTCGGAAGGGCAGGGGGATGTCTAGGGCAGGGGGATGCCTCACGATCGGAAAAGGACCCGCCGTGTTCACAGCGCGAAACCCTTTCGATCGCCAGGTCGTCACCGGCGCGTCGCGCGATCGGCCTGGCCACCGCCGCCTCCGTCCTGTCCGGCACCGGCGGCGCTGATGCCGGGATCGCGATCGGCGCGGGCCGACCCGGTCCGTGCCCCTCGACGAACGCCGCCCGCCCCGGCATGAAGGGCGGATGACGCCTCCTTCCCTCGACATCGATGCGCTCCGCACGCGGCTGCTCGCCGGCGACCGGGCCGCGCTCGCCCGCGCCATCACCCTCGCCGAGTCGAAGCGGGCCGATCACCGGGCGCTGGCGCGGGACCTGATCGACGCGGTTCTGCCGCAGACCGGGCAGGCGATCCGCGTCGGCATCACCGGGGTGCCCGGGGTCGGCAAGTCGACGACGATCGACGCGCTCGGCGCCAACCTGACGGCCGCCGGCCACAAGGTGGCGGTGCTGGCGGTCGACCCGTCCTCGACGCGCACCGGCGGCTCGATCCTCGGCGACAAGACCCGGATGGCCCGCCTCGCCCTCGATGCCAACGCCTTCATCCGTCCGTCGCCCTCGTCGGGTACGCTCGGCGGCGTCGCGGCCAAGACCCGCGAGACCATGCTGCTGTGCGAGGCGGCCGGGTTCGACGTGATCCTGGTCGAGACGGTGGGCGTCGGCCAGTCCGAGACGGCTGTGGCGGACCTGACCGACTTCTTCCTGGTGCTGATGCTGCCGGGTGCCGGCGACGAGCTGCAGGGCATCAAGAAGGGCATCCTCGAGCTCGCCGACATGATCGCGGTCAACAAGGCCGACGACGGCGAGGCGGAGCGGCGCGCCAACGCCGCGGCCGGCGAGTACCGCGCGGCGCTCCACATCCTGACGCCGGCCTCCGCCACCTGGACGCCGCCGGTGGTCACCATCTCGGGCTTCCACAACCTGCGCCTCGACGCGATGTGGGACCGCGTCGTCGACCACCGCCAGAAGCTCACCGCCACCGGCGAGATCGCGAGGAAGCGCCGCGAGCAGGACGTGAAGTGGATGTGGGCGCTCGTCCACGAGCGCCTGCACCAGCGCCTCGTCGGCACGCCGGAGGTGCGCAAGCAGACGGCGGAGGCGGAAGGCCGCGTCGCGCAGGGCGAAGCCTCGCCGGCCGCGGGCGCGGCCGCCATCGCCGAGCTGATCGGGCTTTGAGCCTGGCGGCTTCCAGCGGATCGCCGGTTCTTCTGATCACCGGGTTCGGCCCGTTTCCCGGCATGCCGCGCAACCCGAGCGCGGCGCTGGCGCGCCGCCTCGAAAGGTCGAGCCGCCTCAGGTCGGCCCTCGGTCGCGCCCTGCGGGTGCGGGTGCTGGACACCACCTACGACGCGATCGGCACGCAGCTCGTGCCGACGCTGGCGCAGGCGCCCGCGGCGGTGCTGATGCTCGGCGTCGCCTCCCGGGCCAAGCGCATCCGCGTGGAGGCGCGGGCCTGCAACCGGGCGAGCCGGTTCTACCCCGATGCGTCGGGGCGCCCGTCCGCCCACCTCACCCTCGATCCGGACGGACCGCCGGCCCGCCGTGCCTTCGTCGCGCCCCAGGCCCTGGCGATCCTGCGCCGGCACGGGCTGGCGGCGGGGCGCTCGCGCGATGCCGGGCGCTACCTCTGCAACGCCAGCTACTTCCGCGCCCTGGCCGAGCCCTGCCCGGTGCTGTTCGTCCACATCCCGCCGGCGGCAGCGGTGAGGCGGCCCCGCGACGCGGCGCGCCCGCGGCACGGCCGACCCGATCCCGCGGCGCAGGCGCGGGCGCTCACGGAGGTGGCCTTGTTCCTTTGCGTTCGGGGACGGGCGGCCGCCTCGAAGCGGTGATGCTGCGTCGAATGTCTCACGTCGCCGCCGCGTCGCTCACCCCAGATCCTGCAGGTGCCGCGCCGCGATCACCGAGGCGGCGGTGCGGTTCTCGACGCCGAGCTTGGCGTAGATGCCCTCCAGGTGCTTCGTCACCGTGCGCGGGCTCAGCCCCAGGATCTCGCCGATGTCGCGGCTCGACTTGCCGCGCGAGAGCCAGAGCAGCACCTCCGCCTCGCGGCCGGTGACGCGAAGCCGATCGCGCAGGCGGTCCAGGCCCGCGGCGGTGTCGTCCCGCGAGAGGCGCAGCAGGATCTCGTCGCCGGTCCGGCCGATGAAGCTGAGGACGTGGGCGCGGCCCTCGCGGTCGCGCAGGCTCAAGGGCGCCGCCGCGCCGCCGTCCAGGGCGTCGCGCAGCCAGGCGCGGCTCGTCGCCGGCAGGGCGAGCGACGCGCCGGGATCGGCCGCGAGGTCGGCGAGCAGGCGCGCGGCCTGCGGCGTGCACCAGGCCACCGCGCCGGCCGCGTCCACGGCGAACAGCGTGCGGCCCGCGGTGTCGAGGGCCGCACGCGCGCTCTGGGCGGCGCGGGCGCTCGCCAGGTGGACGCGGATGCGGGCGAGGATCTCGTCCGGCGCGATCGGCTTGGTCACGTAGTCGACGCCGCCGGCGCCCAGCCCCTTCACGATGTGCTCGGTCTCGGTGAGCCCGGTCATGAAGATCACCGGCACGTGCGCGACCTGCGGCTTCGCCTTGAGGCGGCGGCAGGTCTCGAACCCGTCCATGCCCGGCATCATCGCGTCGAGCAGGATCACGTCGGGGGTGATCTCGTCGACCAGCGCCAGGGCGAGGTCGCCCGCCACCGCCACGAGCACGGTGGCCCCGGAGCGCTCGATCGCCTCGGTGAGGAAGCTGAGGGTGTCGGGAGAATCGTCGACGACGAGGACGATGTCGCGCTGCGGCTCAGGCATCCGAGGCGAGGCCTTCCCGATCCACCGTCCGCTCCACGGCCTGCTCGGACATCTCCTGGAGGATGCGCAGGTAGCGCCGCATGTCGAAATCCGCCACGAGGCCGCGCATCTCCGCCACGAAGGCGCCCGGCACGCGCGCATCCTGCGCCATCTCGGCGAGCTTGGCCTCGATGCCGCGGATGTGGCCGATCCGGCCGAGGCGCAGCAGGTCGCCGACCTGCTCCGGCGACGGCCCGGCGGGCGCCTCCGGCGGCGGCGTGCCCGGGGCCGGCGGCGGCTCGGGCTCGGGTTCCTGCGTGCCCGACCATTCCAGGCCGAGCAGCTGCGTGATCCGCTCGAGGAAGTCGCGCAGGTCGAAGGGCTTCGCGATGATCGCGTCGTGCGGGGCGTCGTCGCCGCGGATCGGGCTGATCTCGTGGACGTTGGCCGACATCATCGCGATCCGCCCGGAAAACCCGGTCTCGCGCAGCCGCTTGGCGACCGCCCAGCCCGAGAGCCCCGGCATCGCGATGTCGAGGAGCAGCAGGTCGGGCCGATCCGCCTGCGCCGCGGCGAGGCATGCCGCCCCGTCGGCGGCCTCGATCACGACGAGGCCCTCCGGCTCGAGGATCTCGCGCATCAGCGCGCGGTGGCCGGCATCGTCGTCGGCGACCAGCACCGTCCGCCGGGCGCCGCCGTAGGCCCGGGCCGGGACGGCCAGCGGAAGCGGCGTCGGCGCGGGGCGCGAGACCGAGGCCAGCATCAGGCGGAAGCGGAAGGCGGTGCCGCGGCCGAGCTCGCTCGTCACCGAGATCTCGCCGCCCATCACCTGCGCCAGCAGGTTGGCGATGGTGAGCCCGAGCCCGGTCCCCGGCGTGCCGGCGGCGGCCGGCGTCGCGCCGCGCTCGAACGGCTCGAAGATCCGCTCGAGGTCGGCCTCGGGGATGCCGGGCCCGGTGTCGCGGATCGTGAACACCGCCACCTGGCTGCGGTAGCTGAGGTCGAGCGCGACGTGGCCGCTCTGCGTGAACTTGATCGCGTTCGAGAGCAGGTTGAGCAGCACCTGCCGCAGGCGCTTCTCGTCGGTGGCGACCACCGCGGGCAGGATCTCGGGCCGGGTGAAGCGGAAGTCGAGGCCCGCGGCCTGCGCCTGCAGCCGCACCATGTCGACGATCTGGTCGAGCACGTCGGCGATGCGGATCTCGTCGCGGTGGATCTGCAGGCGGCCCGCCTCCATCCGCGAGATGTCGAGGAGGCCGTCGATCAGGCCCGAAAGGTGCTGCGCGCTGCGCCGGATCACCCGGATGCCGTTCTGGCGCGCGGGCGGGATCGCGACGTCGCCTTCGAGCAGCTGCGCGTAGCCGAGCACCGCGCTGAGCGGCGTGCGCAGCTCGTGGCTGATGCCGACGACGTAGCGGCTCTTGGCGAGGTTGGCGGCTTCCGCCGTCTCCTTGGCCGCCTGGAGCTTGGCGTCGGTGACCTTGTGCGCCTCGATCTCGGCCTCGAGCAGCGCGGTCTGGCGCCGGGTCTCGGCCTGCGCGACGCGGCGGCTCTCGTGGGCCAGCACGAACAGCCAGGCGACGACGCCGAGGATGACGATCAGGATGAAGAACACGCTGGTCAGCGCCGCCCGCAACGCCGCGCGGTGCTCGGGATGCTCCAGCGTCGCCCCGGCATGGACGATGCCGAGGATCAGGCCGACCACGGCGACCAGCGTCAGCATCAGGGCGAGGTAGCGCCCGAGCGGCGCGCCGATCCAGGCCGCGGTGCGTGCCGGCACGATCCGGCCGAGCGCGCCTTGCGCCTGCGCCTCCAGCTTGCCGTGCGGCTTGCACAGGTCTCCGCAGCGGGCGTCGAGCGAGCAGCACAGCGAGCAGATCGGCCCGTCATAGGCCGGGCAATGGGCCATGTCCTCGCCCTCGAACGGCAGCTCGCAGACCCGGCAGACGATCTCGGAGTCCCCCCAGTCGGCCTTCGGCGTCCGGGCGAGGTAGTAGCGCCCGCCCGTCCCCCAGGCGATCAGCGGCGCCGCCGCGAACGCGACGCCGAGCGCCAGCAGCGGCGCGAACGGTTGCAGGGCGTGCCCGAGCAGGCCGGCATGGGCGAGGTAGCCGGCGAGCAGCGCCAGCGTCATCGCCCCGGTGCCCACCGGGTTGACGGCGTAGAGGTGCGCGCGCTTGAACTCGATGCCGGGCGGCGACAGGCCGAGCGGCTTGTTGACCGCGAGATCCGACGCCAGCGCCCCGACCCAGGCCGAGACCACGACCGCGTAGAGCGGCAGCGTGCTGGCGATGGTCTTGTCGATGCCGAGCTCCATCAAGAGCAGCGCGATGGCGACGTTGAACACCAGCCACACGACGCGGCCGGGATGGCTGTGGGTGAGCCGCGAGAAGAAGTTCGACCACGCGATCGAGCCGGCATAGGCGTTGGTCAGGTTGATCTTGAGCTGCGAGACCACGACGAAGCCGGTCATCAGGAGCAGCGCGGCCTCCCGCGAGGGCGTGACGTAGCCGAAGGCGACCGCGTACATCCGCGTGGGCTCGGCGGCGTTCTCCGGCGCGACGCCGTGCGCCATCGCCAGCACCGCGAGGAAGGCGCCGAGCAGGATCTTGAGCATCCCCGGCACGATCCAGCCGGCGCCGGCCGCCAGCACCGCCGCCCACCAGCGCCGGTCGATCCGCCCCGCCTGCCGCCCCTTCGCCTCCGGCACGAAGCGCAGGAAGTCGACCTGCTCGCCGACCTGCGCCAGCAGCGCCAGCAGCACGCCGACGGCGAGGCCGAAGCGGGCCGCGTCGAGTCCGGTGCCCGCGCCCGGGGCGAGGCCGGGGAAGGCGAGCATCGCCGCGAGCGGCGCGTCGCCCTTCCAGGCGATGCAGGCCAGCGGCAGCAGGTTGAGGCCGATCCACAAGGGTTGGGTCCCGATCTGGAACCGGCTGATCAGGCGGATGCCGTAGACGACGAGCGGGATCACGATCGCGGCGCAGGCGAGATAGCCGATCCACAGCGGCAGGCCGAAGCAGAGCTGCAGCGCCAAGGCCATGATCGCGGCTTCGATGGCGAAGAACAGGAACGTGAAGCTCGCATAGATCAGCGAGGTCACGGTCGAGCCGAGATAGCCGAAGCCGGCCCCGCGGGTGAGCAGGTCCATGTCGACGCCGTAGCGGGCGGCGTAGATCGTGATCGGCGCGGCGGTGGCGAAGATCAGCACGCCGACGACGAGGACGGCGGCCAGCGTGTTGGGGAAGCCGGTGGCCAGGACCAGCGTGCCGCCGATCGCCTCCAGCGCCAGGAACGAGAGCGAGCCGAGCGCCGTCTGCGCCACCTGGAACGCGGACCAGCGCCGCGCCTTCTTGGCGGTGAAGCGCAGCGCGTAATCCTCCAGCGTCTCGTCGGCGACGAGGCGGTTGTAGTCCCGGCGGATCGGGATGATGTGCTGGCGCCCGCTCATGGCGTGGTGGTCGGTCCCGAATCGTCCCCGGACGGCGTGGCCCGCGGACCGTGCGGCATCGATAGGCCGGATCGGCGCAGGATACGCAAAAATCGTGCGCCGCCCGCGCGGCTCGCGGGGGGGCGACAGCATTGAATTCGCGGGGCCGCGACGGCATATCGCCACCGCATCCGCGCCCCGGGTCCTGCGGGATAGGGCGCCGCGCGGACCTGTCCTGATGCGCTGCCCGACGACGAACCGACGTCCACTTCGTCCGGCGGCGCCTTGTGAAGTGGAGCGACGAACGTGAGCGAGACGGTGGAGCGGCACGAATTCGGTGCCGAAGTCGGGCGGCTGCTGGATCTCGTGGTCCACGCCCTCTATTCCGACCGCGAGATCTTCCTGCGGGAGCTGGTGGCCAACGCCGCCGACGCGATGGATCGCCGCCGGTTCGAGGCGCTGACCTCGGCGGCGAGCGCGCTGCCCGCCGACGCGAAGGTGCGGATCACCCCCGACAAGCCGGCGCGCACGCTGACGGTCTCGGATGCCGGCATTGGCATGAGCAAGGAGGACCTCGCCTCCAACCTCGGCACCATCGCACGCTCGGGCACGCGGGCCTTCTCGCAGACGCTGGCGGAGGCCAAGCCCGACGAGAAGCCGAGCCTGATCGGCCAGTTCGGCGTCGGCTTCTACTCGGCCTTCATGGTCGCCGACCGGGTCACCGTCACCTCGCGCCGCGCGGGCACCGACGAGGCCTGGACCTGGGCCTCGGAGGGCCAGGGCAGCTACACGCTCGAGCCGGCGACCCGCGAGGAACCCGGCACCACGATCGTGATGCACCTGAAGGAGGACGCCGACGAGTACCTGGAGAGCTACCGGCTCGACCATCTCGTGCGCAAATGGGCCGACTTCATCACCGTGCCGATCGCCATCGTCGAGGACGGCAAGGAGGAATCGGCCAACCAGGGCACCGCGCTCTGGCGCAAGCCGAAATCCGAGATCACGCCGGAGCAGTACGAGGAGTTCTACCGCTCGGTCGGGATGAACTTCGACAAGCCGTGGGCGACGCTGCACTGGCGCGCCGAGGGCGCGCTCGAGTTCTCGGCGCTGCTGTTCGTGCCCGGGATGAAGCCGTTCCAGGCGGTCGAGGGCGAGCGCGAGAGCAAGGTTCGCCTGCATGTCCGGCGCATGTTCATCACCGACGACGCCAAGCTGCTGCCGTCCTGGCTGCGCTTCGTGCAGGGCGTGGTCGACACCGAGGACCTGCCGCTCAACGTCTCGCGCGAGATGCTGCAGACCACGCCGGCGCTGGCCAAGATCCGCCGCGCCGTCACCGGCCGGGTGCTCTCCGAGCTGACGAGCCGGGCCAAGGACGCCGAGGGCTACCAGGCCTTTTGGGAGAATTTCGGTCCGGTGGTGAAGGAGGGCATCTACGAGGACCACGAGCGCCGGGCCGAGATCGCGCCGCTGCTGCGCTTCAAGTCCTCCGCGGTCGAGGGCTGGACCGGGCTCGCCGACTACGTCGCGCGGATGAAGGATGGCCAGGAGGCGATCTACTACCTCGTCGCCGACGACGCCGACGCCCTCGCGCGCTCGCCCCAGCTCGAAGGCTTCCGCGCCCGCGGGCTCGAGGTGCTGCTGCTTTCCGACCACGTCGACGCGTTCTGGCCCGAGCAGCTCGCGCGCTTCGAGGAGAAGCCGCTGCGCTCGGTGACGCAGGGCGCCCTCGACCTCTCGAAGTTCGCCGGCGACGGCGACGCGGGCGAGCCCCCGGCCGGGATCGAGGGCCTCGTCGCGAAGATCAAGGCGGCCTTGTCCGAGGACGTTTCGGACGTGCGCGCCACCGACCGCCTCGTCGACAGCGCCGTGGTGCTGGCCGCCGGCGGCAGCGGCCCCGACCTCCAGATGCAGCGCCTGCTGCGCCGGGCGGGCCGCGCCGCCGGCGGCGGCAAGCCGATCCTGGAGATCAACCCGCGCCACCCGCTGATCCGCGCGCTGGCCGAAGGCCCGGAGGACGCCGTCGCCCCGGCCGCCGGCACCCTCCTCGACCTCGCCCGCATCCAGGACGGCGACACCCCGCGCGACCCGGTCGCCTTCGCCCAGGTCGTCGCGGCGGCGCTCGCCGCGAAAGCCTGAGGCGCACGGCGACCTTCGCCGGCGACGACGATCGAAAGATCGCATTCCGGCTTGTGATCCGGCGGTGCTTCATGCTAGGCACCGCCGGTCTCGACGAGGCACCTCGCGGAGAGGTGGCAGAGCGGTTGATTGTACCGCACTCGAAATGCGGCATGGGTGCAAGCCCATCGGGGGTTCGAATCCCCCCCTCTCCGCCACTTAAACCTAAAGCTCAATCATCACGGTAAGTTGCTGACCTGCAACGGTTTCGTACGGCCCGACTGGTACATTCGGGTGGTACATATGCCTCTGCCAATGGCCCGTCCCTGGAAACATCCCGACAGCGGCATCTACTATGTCCGCAAGGCTGTACCGGCTCGGCTGCGCGCCCTTGTCGGCAAATCGCTCGAAAAGGTCAGCCTTGGGACGCACGATCCGGAGGAGGCTCGGCGGCGTCATGCCAAGGCCATTCTCGAAATCGAAGAGCGGTGGGAGGCCCTCCAGGGTGGCCCGAAGGCGTTAAGTGAGCGCGAAGCGCATGAGCTGGCTGCGCCAGCTCAAGATCGTTGGATCGCCCTGCATCGCGACAACCCAAGCCTAAATTTCTGGCAGACGGACCTCTTCGATCGTCTCTGGCAGCAGCGCCGGAAAGGACTTTGGGGGCGCCCTGATGTCGTTCATCAGGTTCTTCACGGTGAGTACGCCGACCGCGGTGAGGACGAGATGGAGGAATGGTGCCTCAAGCAGGCCGACATCCTCATCAGGAAAAAGGGTTTGCAGGTCGATCCGGACGGCCGCCGCACTCTCGCCAAGGCTGTCGCGGCGGCCATTCAGCGGGCGAGCCTGATCCTAAAGCGGCACGCGCTTGGTGATGTACCCGGAGATGACAGACCGCCGAAGACGCCCCTGGTCGCTCCCACCCCTGTAACGAGGCGGATGGATACGCAGGCGTCAGTCAAGTTCAATGACCTTGTAAACGGCTGGGCTGCCGAACGGAAGCCGGCGGAGAAGACGGTCTATGACTAGACACGGGTTATGGCGCAGCTTTCAGCGTTCCTGAAGCACGACGATGTCGGGCGGATCACCGCTGACGATCTGGTTGCCTGGAAGGACAGCTTGGTTGCGGCAGGCCTAGCTGCGAAGACGATCCGAGAGAGTCGGTTGGCGCCTGTTCGCGCGATTCTGAGATGGGGTGTCGATAACAGGCGACTTGCCGAAAATCCCGCCGAGCGCATAACAATCAGCGTGAAGCAGAAGCCTGGACAGGGGAAACGGGGATTCACGGAAGCTGAAGCCAGGGTCATCCTTGATGCGGCAGCGATAGAGAAAGACGCGGTGAGACGGTGGGTGCCCTGGGTCTGCGCCTTCACAGAGGGCCGCCTTTCAGAGGTCTGCCAGTTGAGAGTCGAAGATATCGTCGAGATCGAGGGTACGAGCGCATTGAGGTTCGATGCCGATGCAGGCTCCCTTAAAAACATTGGCTCCGAACGAACGATCCCGCTGCACTCGGCCCTGATCGCGGCGGGTTTCCTCGAATTCGTCAGCAGCCGGAATGCTGGCCCGCTGTTCCCGGAACTGTCCCCGGATAAGTTCGGCAAACGGGGCGGCAATGGTACGAAGGTGCTGGGTCGCTGGGTTCGCGACTTGGGTTTAAAAGATCCTCGGCTGGCCCCCAACCACTCGTGGCGGCACCGTTTCAAGACTCTAGCGCGCAACCATGGCCTTGCGCCCGATATCGCGGACGCTATCACCGGGCACTCCCATCGTTCCGTAGGCGACCGATACGGCGAGTACGATCTATCTGCCATGAAAAGAGAACTGGAGAAATTACCAGGGATCCCAGTTAGTTTGCCGCAGACGTGATCAAATTCAACATCACCTTATATGCCAATCTAATTACATAAATAAATGCAATCGATCTTTAAATTCATTTTAACGACAGATTGAGGCATCATTTTAGCCCCAATTCGTGATGACTTGTAACGCATCTTGCGATACTACATTGGACGATATTATCACGGCGGCGAACCCCATCACTGCCGCCCCATGGTCCTGAGATAGACGGCCCGCGCGAGGCGCGCCGCCCCCACCCGCCTGCCTGAACAACCTCAGCAAGTTTTTGTCTTTTAAGACGAGCCCCTCGTACGAAAGCAACAAGAGCCTCGACCATCCAGGCCGGCAGCCAGCAGACGTCAATCTCTTGTTGGCGGCGCAAGCCGCTTTGTGATGGGCTCCGTAAGCAAGGATTAACGCTGCGTGAGCATCGTTGTGAAACTGATCGATCAACCGTTCGGACCAGCGGGGTCCGCACAGTTGCGCTAGGAGACAGCCGGTCCATGCCTCGCTTGTTCGAACTGCTGCGCCGGAACCTCCAGATGGTTTTTGCGTGGAAGCCGGCACCTGCTCAGTTGCTTCCTCTCATCCTGGGGGTTTTCGCCTTTGCAGGTTGGGGAGCCTACGCGAACAAAGCGTCAGTCAACCGCAATCTCACGACTGAAGTCAGCCTGCTTCAAACAGAAAGAAGCGCGCTTGTGAATCGTCAGAGAGAGTTGGAGCAGGCAAACATCGACCTTGTCCGTGAGTGGCAAGGCAAACTCGCCTCCGCACGCGAGGAGCTTGGTCAAGCTGTTGCCGCGCGCGACGCGGCCAAGGGCCAGCTTGGCAGTTCACAGCGCGAGCATGTCGCCTTGAAGAAGCGCCTCGATCAGGCTCGTGAACGTGTCTCCGAGACAGGAAGCATCAAACCCGCGGAGCCGTCGAAGAAGGCCGCGAATAAGCCGTAGAGCCGCCCGAGAGCTCGGCCCTCAATGTGATGAACCCAAGCCGCGCTAATTTCCTTGGGGACTCAGCTTAGGAGGTCTGGCTGCGAGGCCTTGACCCTGTCCTGCTCCTGCGACGAGTCGCGGCCTCCGATGGCTGAGCGATGGCGAGGCTTCGGACTGGACGCTACAGAAGTGACGGAAGCCCTCGACAACATCGCAAGCGTGCTGGAAGGCACTGGCGACTACCGGGTGCTGCGGCGCGTCAGACCGTTTGTCGATTTCACGGATGCAGCCGACGAGCCGACGTTCATCGGGCTGATCCTCGACACAGAGACCACGGGCATCGATCGCGCGCGCGACGAGGTGATCGAGCTTGGCATCATCAAGTTCGAGTACGGCGCAAGCGGCCGCGTCTACCGGGTGATCGAGACGCTCAATCAGCTCCATCAACCCGGCAAACCGATCCCGCCTGAGGTCACGCGCCTGACCGGCATCACGGATGCCGACGTAGCTGGCCAGCGCATCGATGATGCAGCCGTTCGCGAGATAGCCGCTGACGCCGCAGTGGTGATCGCTCACAATGCCAGTTTCGACCGGCAGATGTGCGAAGGTCGTTGGCCGATCTTCATCGAGAAGAATTGGGCTTGTTCCTGCCATCAGGTGCCATGGCGCGACGAGGGCCATGAGGGCATGAAGCTCGGCTATCTGCTCACCGACTATGGCTTGTTCCATAAGGGTCATCGCGCCATCGACGACTGTCATGCCCTTCTGGCGCTGCTGGCGGCCCCACTGAGGTCCTCCGGTCGCCTTGCCCTGTCGTGCCTGCTCGAAACTGCCCGCAGGCCCACGGTGCGCCTTTGGGCAACTGGTTCGCCCATCGCGACAAAGGACGCGCTGAAGGCGCGCAGCTATCGCTGGAGCGGCCGGCGGCGCTGCTGGTACATCGATGTTGAAGAGAACCGATCCGAGATCGAGCGCACCTTCCTCAGCCAGCAGATTTTCAAGCGTGAGGTCCAGGACCTATCAGCCGAGCGGATCACGGCGAGGGACCGGTTCTCCGTAAGGACGAACCCCGAAGCCTCAGGGTGAGACCCGAAGCTAAGCCAGCGCATTTTCGAGCGTCACAGAAGCCTCCTCAGCTACCGATACACGATGGAACCGTTGGCACGCTCCATCGCGTACCGGCGGTGTCTGCGACCTGACCTATCGATCTGCGTATCCTCATCGACCACCGCAAAGCCCCGCGCTTTATAAAACTCTATAGCTAAAGCATTTTCTTGGAAAACGTGAAGCCAGAGGCGTCGATGGCGATCCGCTGTTGCTTGCAGTAGCGCTGATCCGGCGCCAATGCGGGTGCGACCGACGTACAACGCCGAGATGTAGCCCTCATCATCCACGGTGATAAAGCCAATCACTGAGCCGTCAAGCTCAGCAATCAGAGTTTCAGAACACCCCAACAAAAGCTTCAGATGCTGACGGCCTTCGGTATGCTCACGGCGTTCTAAGAACGAATTTAAATTTCTTCGTAGTACTAGTTTGCATGGATTTGCATTCTCGATCTAACCTATTGCTTACAATCGATTATCACTCCTAAGCTGTATCCTGAGATTATACGGGGTTGCCGAGCGCGTGCTTCCCCGGTGCTTCCCAGGAGGACACATTGGACCGTCAGAGAATTACTAAAAAGGTGGTTGAGAGCCTTAAGCCAGGAGCATCAGAATACACGCTCTGGGACAGCGACTTGAGTGGATACGGGATACGTGTACGTCCCAATGGAGCAATGTCTTACATCGCTGTGTACAGAGCAGGCCACGGCCGCAAGGCTCCGGTTCGCAAGCTGACACTGTGTGCCGTCGGTAAAATTACCCCGGATGAAGCGCGCTCGCTGGCGCGAAAGGCACTTGGCTCTGCTGCGCATGGCCAGGATCCTGCTGCCGAGAAGGCGGCATCGTGCCAATCTATGACGGTATCGGAACTGGCCGAAGCCTTTCTCGCGGAGCACGTCGAGCCGAAGCGCAAAGCGAAGACGGTTGAGGGCTACAGACACGCAATACGAAGTCACGTTGTGCCCGAAATCGGCACCGTAAAAGCGGACCAGCTCACCCGAGCAGCTGTTACTAAATTGCACTTAAAGCTCAAGGACCGACCCTCAGCCGCCAACTACGTTCTCGCCGTCGTAGGTAGTATGTATGGCTTCGGGCAGCGATGTGGGTACGTGCCAGAGGGCCACAATCCCGCAGAACGCATCGATCGCTACGCCGAGCAGAGCCGAGAACGATTTCTCACTAGCGCGGAACTAACGCGCCTTGGAGAGGCGATGAGAGAAGCCGAGACCGTGGGACTGCCGTGGGAGTTGGATGCGCACAAACCCAAGTCCAAGCACGCGCCACGGGTTGAGAACCGGCGGACGGTTTTCGCTCCATCTGCCGTAGCTGCGGTACGTCTCCTCCTGCTGACGGGCTGCCGTCTGCGCGAGATCCTTAACCTGCAGTGGTCCTACATCGACTTCGAACGAGGCATGCTCTTCATCCCGGACTCGAAGACCGGCCGCAAACCTGTCGTCCTGAACGCGGCCTCATTAGCGATCCTTGGCGCTTTGCCTCAAGACGGATTGTACGTTGTGCCAGGCAACGATCCGAAACGTCCACGTCACGACCTTCAGAGGATCTGGTCGTCTCTGACGCGGCGAGCGCAGCTGCAAGGTGTACGTCTGCACGACCTTCGCCATACGTTCGCTAGCGTCGGAGCTGCGGATGGTCTGGGCCTTCCGATCGTAGGCAAATTGCTCGGCCACGCTCAGGCAGCAACTACTGCTCGCTACGCACACCTCGACAACGATCCTGTACGGAGAGCATCAGAGCGTATCAGCTCAAAGATTCAATCAGCTCTGAATCAGTCAACGGCCTTAAACGGATGAGTGGGAATGCCTTTTTCCAGACTGGCGTTCGCCACCGTTTCACAGGGTGGGCAGAGTTCACAACCACCGGAGAGGAACGCACTTCCCATCGTTATCTGGAGTGGTAACAGTCGTTCTTGTGATTGACAGGGTTGCAGCAAACCTCTCTTCCAAGGACCAAAGCGTATGAACAAGCTTTCCGTCGGACAAGCCGCCCATAGATTAGGGATTAGCAAAAGCTGGCTCGATAAGAAGCGCGTACAGGGGGGAGGACCCACGTACATAAAGCTTGGTCGTCGTGTGCTATACGACGAAAACGATCTCGATGCCTGGGCAGACACTCATCGCCGCAGTCACACATCGCAGTGAGTTCCGTATCGCATCCGCGCTCCATCAATACCACGGCCAAGCTTGAGCCGCATTTTTCGAAGTGAAATCAATTTCAATCAAATGGGAACGGGACGATGATTGACCGATCCGCCGTGCTCCACCGAGCGAACCATCTCGTCGACAAGGCATTCGCCGATGCGATGGAACACCACGTTGATAACATGGCGGACAAGCTCCAGCGGTTAAATCATGCTGTAAAGTCGGGATCTGGGAAGCGTATCAGGAAAACCCAGGAGATTCTCCTGAAGTCGTTCTCTGCAAAGCTCTGCTGCGTGGTTCTTTCGATGGAAAAGAACGAGCAAGAGGCGCTGACCCCATTGGCTCTGTTCGAGATAGCCGAGGTCCTCGACCCATTCTCTGACCCTGGGGAGCCCGTTAGATCCTATCCCAGGATCAAATCGATACGCGGCGACTGGCGGCCGATCTGCGTGTTCGGGCCGAAGCGTAAGACCCTTCAGACGCTTGCCAGCCACCTCCTGACCGTCAAGTTTGGCTCACATCCCTTGGATTACATGGGGAAAGGTCGTGGGGCTGAGATCGCCGCAGACCGAATTACTCAATTTATCGACGACGGTATCCGCTACTTTGTGGTCGCCGACATCGCATCCTGCTTCAGGTCCGTGAAGCAAGAGGAGATCGCCACTCGGCTCGGTCTTCCTCCGGCAATGGTACGTCATTGCCTCCTGATCGGAGAGGACGTCCCTGTGACGCTTCCCTCCGTTCTCCCTACCGATACCGACCCTAAAGCCTTTAGCGAAGCGGTCCGGCAAGGACTACCCCAGGGTGCACGCTCGTCAAACCGCGTTATCAGTCTGCTTCTCGGACCTGAGCTGAGGTCTTTGACCTTGGACGATCGCATCGTTCTCTATGGAGACGATTTTGCGGTTCCGGCTGTGACGCGCGATGAAGCAGAAGCGTTTGCGAAAACCCTTCCCGAGCTTATGAAGGCTCACCCTGCCGGACCGTTTCGCCTCAAATGCTGCACGCTTCGCAACGCCAGTGATGGATTTAATTTTCTGAAGTATCACTTCAGACTCGATCATCTGACCAAACGTACGAGGCTACGCCCATCCTCCATTAGCTATCATAGATTCGCTGAAAATGTTCGGTCAATCATCGCGGAAAACCCATATCGCGATATCTACAAGGCTGTGATGATATATCGTCAACGATGGCTCGGTTCATTCAGACGATACAAAGCAAATGAGTCGGCTCTTGGATTGCTTTGGCAAAGCGCGATCGCAGATCTACCGTCGTCTTTGTATATAAAATGGCAAAGAGGATGCGAGCACTACAGAAGTGCACATATATGGCCACCTGGCATCAAGTTCGCTTGGATGGAATGAGCGGCTCAATCTGGCATGAGCTAGCGGTGGAGATCTGATGCTTGGTACCCTCCGCAAACGTCCGGGATGGGTGGTTTTCTGCCTTTCCGCTTCGGGGCGGCGAGTGCATGGAGGCGGACATCCCGGCGGGGACCGATCACGACCCTTTGCACAAGGTCGGAAGGTCCGCTTGCAGGCTACTCGGTATGGCATTCCCCGATGGCCGGGGCGGGTGAGAATGCGCGGCATCCTGACCGCCGGTGTGAAAATCTGAAACTAAAAATAAGCGGATGTCGTACCGCCTACAGACGACCCAAGAACGTTCGTGCCGAAGGCTCTGCTTAGGTACACTCTACCGCTTGGCCGAAAGGCAAATAACCATCAATTGACGAGATTTCATATATCGGAACAATGCCGGAAAATTTTTGTTGTGACGAGGGTTGAATATGGCATTCAGCACTACAGGAGATCTTGCATGAAGAAGTTCACACTCGCCCTCACCGCACTGACCGCCCTTGGCGGCATCGCATTCGTGACCGGTTCGGCCTCCGCCGCCCCGATGTCCGTCAACGGCCTCCAGTCCGAGAGCGGCGTCACCCAGGTCCGCATGATGCAGGGCGACCGGATAATGATGAAGAAGCGCATGATGCGGAAGCAAATGATGAAGCGCCGCATGATGAAGAAGCGGATGATGAACCGCGGTATGTGATTTCAAGCGCCTGACAGTCCCGGAGGTCCCGATGAAGGGATCTCCGCCCTGCAGGCCACGATTTCAAGGAAGACCTTTGGCCCGAACCTATCTCACCCGATCAGCGCCAGAGACTGATTAGGTCGAGCGTCGCCGATGGATGTTCCGGCATCCCGTCGTCATCCGCATCACGCACTGGGTGAACGCGGTCTACCTCCTGGTCCTGCTGATGAGCGGCCTGCAAATCTTCAACGCCCACCCGGCCCTTTACTGGGACAGCGTCTCGACCTTCGACACGCCGCTGATGGCGATGTCCTCGACCGAGGCCGACCCGCCCAAGGGCGTGACGACGGTGCTCGTCACGGCTTCGACACGACGAGCTGGCTCGGCTCCCCGATCCCCGTGAGGAAGAACATGACCTACCTTCGATACGCACCCGACGTCGAGAAGCCCGATCCGGACGAGCAGAAGACGATTGATGGCATCATCAACGGCATGACGCAGCAATCGGAGACCGTCGAGGCACGCGAGCACCATGCCGTGCGTGCCAGCCATGCGAAGAGCTCTGCGTGCGTCACCGGCGAGTTGATGATTGCCGCCGGCCTGCCGCCCGAACTGGCCCAAGGGCTGTTCGCCACGCCCGGCACTCACCCCGTGGCGGTTCGCTTCGCTCAGGGGCCGGGCGAGACCCTGGGCGACCGGGTCTCGACCCACCGCGGCATGTCCATCAAGGTGTTCGACGTGCCCGGCGAGAAGCTGCCCGGCCACGCCGTCGACACCCAGGACTTCGTACTCGCGACGGGCACCACGTTTCCCTCGGGCACAGCGGCCGGCTTCCTGCGGGACGGCACCGTCATCGGGAAGTCCACGGGGTTGCCGGAAGGGGTGAAGAGCGCGGTCTCGTCGACGATGCGCAACCTCAATCGCGCGCTGCACGCCTTCGGGACGGAGAGCGCGCTGGCCGACTTCTTCGGCCATCCCTACAGCCACCCCCTCGCCGACAGCTACTTCAGCCAGGCGCCGGTCCGCTACGGCGATTACGTGGCCAAGCTCGGGGTCGTTCCGGCGACGGACAGCCAGCGTGCCCTATCCGAGTGGCGGCTCGATCCGCATCAGGACGAGGACGGCTTCCGCCATGCCACGGTCGCCTTCTTCCGCGACCACGAGGTGGTGTTCGAGTTGAGGGCGCAACTCTGGGCGGACGTCGAGAGGCAGCCCATCGAGGATGCCTCGGTCGACTGGCCGGTCTCCATCAGCCCCTACCGTACGGTCGCGACGCTGCGGCTGCCCCGCCAGGATGCCTACAGCGCGGCCCGCGTGCGCTACTTCGACGAGGTGATGACCTTCCGTCCTGCCCATAGTCTCACGGCTCACCGGCCGCTTGGTTCCGTGATGCGCGCACGGCTTCGGGTCTACCAGGCGCTGAGCGATTTCCGCCACGGCAAGAATGGCGTGGCGTCCGAGGATACCGCGAGCATTGATCACGTTCCGGCCTAGGCGCGACATGACCGACATCGGACAGCCAGGGGGGGCGACATGCTGATTGATGTCGCCCGGTCGCACGCCTGTGAGTTCGAGGGCCCCTCCGTCTCCGATTGAACCGACGATGCGGTGGTGTGCAACACGCACATCGACCGCGGCGGCGCCATCCTGACGTAGACGGTCGTGATCGAAGCCCTCAGGTTCCAGATCAGGGAGCCGATCGCAAAGAACTGAAGACGATGGTGAGAAGTTCCCGGGGGCTGGATGGCTCCGTGCCGTCAAGTCTCCGTCCGTCGACCGTTTGGAGTCGGCGTGATCGCACGGACCGCGGACGACGATGCTGGCTCGGCAAGCGCCAACCCGGCCATGGGTTCATGTTCTGATCACCTGTGCAGGTTCACCGAATGCCGCGGCGGGTCACTCGACCTCAATGCGTCCGATATGAGCGGCCCGCGGACCTGACTGGCATTCTCGGCCTGACGAAATCTGCGACGGACCAGTGTTCGTATTGCAGGGCGAAAATTGAAGGACAATGCCGTCATGTCCCTACATTTCGAACGCCTCGGCACGGGCCGGCCGCTACTGATGGTCCACGGGCTGGGGGCCAATCTCCGCACCTGGGATCCGCTCTTGAGCGCATTGCGCGCCTCGCGCGAACTGATCTTGGTCGACCTGCCGGGACATGGCAAATCGGCCCGGCTCGCGGGCCGGCAGACGGTGGAGGCTTATGCAGACGCCTTAGCCGGCTTCGTGCAGTCCCATGGCCTGACGACGGCGGACCTTGTCGGCAGTTCGGTGGGGGGCCGGCTGGTGCTGGAGCTGGCGCGGCGGGGCATCGGTCGGCACTGCGTGGCGCTCGATCCCGGCGGTTTCTGGCGCGGGTGGGAAACGCGCTGGTTACACTGGACGCTCGCGGCATCGATACGCCTGGTGCGGCTGCTGCGGCCCTTCCATCCCGGCCTGTCGCGCCATGCCGTCACCCGTACGGTGTTGCTGGCCCAACTGTCGGCCCGTCCGTGGGTGCTACCACCGCAGCTTGTCGAAGAGGAGCTGCGGAGCCTGGCGGCCACACCGGTGTTCGATGCGATGCTGCGCGAGCTGGCACGCGGACCGTTGCAGCAGGGCTCGGCAAAGACGCCTGGCCGGGTCACCATCGGCTGGGGCCGCCAGGACCACCTGCTGCTGCCACGCCAGGCTGCACGCGCCCAGGTAGCCTTCCCGTCGGCCCGGCTGCACTGGTTCGAACGCTGCAGCCACTTCCCGCATTGGGATCAGCCTGCCGAGACGGCGCGCGTGATCCTTGAAACGGTCGGGGAGGATGCGCCTTGAAAGGGCTTCTTGCACCCCAGAGCCTGCGGTCATCCCCGGATCGTCAAGCATATCGGCCGAGCTTGCCGCATCCGCTCGGGATCCGGTCCATGGTCCGCTCTTTTATCGCCGCGGGAATGAAGCAGCGCTTCAAAGCCAACCTAGAGCGCGGCATTTCGAGGCTGCGCTGATCGCGCTGACCTGCTCTGGTTGCGCTTCACATGGCCCATCCCGCGAACGACCGCTTTAATTAGCCTTGCCGTTTCCAGGCTCGACAACGGACCATCTGAAGTCGCGCTCCAGGCATTCCCCATGTGTCCCAAAGGGGATCGGCTACCGAACGTTTCCGCCCACGACCGACTCGGTAATTCGGAAGGTCTGCTTTCGGGCAAACTGTACGATCCCGAGCGACCGGGTCCGACAGAAAGCTGCCTGACGGATGTGAAATGAGCAGTTGAAAATACAGACATCGCTGGCGAGCAAGCGCTTCAAGCCGTGTGAATTGTGTGGCGAGCATGTCCTGGCCATCACACAGGTGGGTTTTCGGGTGTTTCTTGAGCGACCGCCGAAACCGCGTGTCGGCGCCCCAGTTCCAGTCGGCGCCCGTAGATACCTGCCGCCTGCAGAAGGCCGAGACGGATCTTGAGGCCGACCCGGGCGCTTACTGCGTTGGATACCGCAGTCGATCGCATCAACCGAACGACGAGGGCGGCCAGAGTTGCCAGACAGACTCTGAGTTCAAGACGGCGAACACGAGGTGAGGAATGATGTCAGGGAACCGGCGACTTTTCGAGGAAGGGTTAGACCTTCTCCACGGAGCGCATCGGCAGGGGGCGGCGCAGGCGACGCGCAACAACAAGACGGCGACGCTGCCGAAGCTGAAACAGATGCTGGAGGCCGGATCGAAACAGAACATCGTTCAGCTAGAGCGGTTGGACGAGGTTTTCGACTCGATCGGCGTCAGGCCCGACCCCAGAAACGATCCCGCCATGCAGGGCATCTGCGATCTCAACGAAGCGGAAATAGCCAAGCATGGGGATGCCGCCGACCGCGACCTCATCAACATCGAGTACGGTCAAGTCGCGGCGCATTTCTACATCGCCCGGTATGGCACGCTGCGGAGGGCCGCACACGCGCTCGGACATGCCAAAGCCGTCAAGCTCTTGGATCGCACGCTCGTCGAGACCCGCGCGATTGATCGCGCCTTCACGCAGCTTTACGATCACCTGCTGTCACGCCGCACTTCGTCACGCTACCCGGGCGAGACTGCGCTAGCGACCACGGCGGCCATGCACCCCGGCCTCACGGTCGGGTTGGCGCTTGGCGGTGTCTTGGCCGCGGCCGCGCTCGTGGAAGCGGGGCGATCCAAGCGACGCTGAAGGACGGGTGGACGAGGCGCGGCTCCCACGGCGGGCCTGCCGGCAACTAAGGTCCGCCCCAGCGTGCGCGTCGCCGTCCCCTCCAGTGCCTGGCCTCGACCGTGACGGTGGGCCTAAGCATCGCGGCCACCCTCGCGGCCCTGGCCGTCGCCTTGATCGGTGACACGCACCTGCTGCCGACCTGGTTCACCCCTAGCCGCGCAAGGTCGAACGTCCGCTTTATGGCCGCCGATCAACTTCCGTTCGCCACCCCGAGCCGAAGTTGCCGGAGGCCTGACGAACGGCTGCTTTGGAGAAATGCCGATGGCGGTCCGGGCGGCTGGGTTGGGTCGCTTGCGGAATGGCAGTTCGGGGTGGTTTTCGGCCAGTCCGCTTACGAGCGGAAAGTCATCGAAGCTGACGTGGCTGCCGCGCCCGCTTCTGCCCTACGCGGCTCTACGCCATGCTACACAGGCGGTATGTTCGAAGCCTATCTGACCCGCTGGGGTCTACTTCCCGATGGCGCGCCGATAGCCACGCACGCTGCCCACCTCCTCCCCGTCATAAAGGATAGTAGGCCAGCGATGCTCAAGCTGTCCCACGAGGCAGATGAACGCCTCGGCGGCGTGCTGATGGAGTGGTGGGGCGGGGATGGCGCCGCGCGGGTGCTTGCCAGGGACGTTGACGCCTTGTTGATGGAGCGCGCAACGGGCGCGGCGTCCCTAACCGACATGGCCCGGCATGGGCAAGACGACGAGGCTTGCCGTATCCTCTGCGCGGCTGCCGCTCGACTGCACGCACCCCGCCCGAAGCCACTGCCGGAGCTAACGCCTCTCGCGGAGCGGTTTAGCGATCTGTGGCCTGCGGCGGACCGCCACGGCGGCATCCTCGCCCGCAGCGCGGAAACGGCCCGCGCCCTCCTCGCGCATCCGCAAGAGGTCGGTGCACTGCACGGCGATCTGCATCATGGCAACGTGCTCGACTTCGGCGTGCGTGGCTGGTTGGCCATCGATCCCAAGCACCTGATCGGCGAGCGGGGGTTCGACTTCGCCAATATCTTCACCAATCCCGACCTTGCAGATCCCACGCGACCCGTGGCGACGCAGCCTGGACGCTTCACACGGCGATTAGACATCGTCGCTGCGGCAGGCGGTCTGGATCGGCGACGCCTTGCATCCTGGGTATTGGCCTGGGCCGGTCTCTCGGCCTCGTGGTTCCTAGGCGACGACGATCCCCTCGCCGAGACCGACTTGCAAATCGCGGCATTGGCTGCTGCCGAGTTGGACCGGCAGGAGGAGCATCACAGGTCTTGAAGGTCCGTTTCCAAGCCGAGCCGACGTTGCGGACGTAATCGAACGGCCGTTTTGCGGGAGCACCGTCAACTGTCCCGACGACCAGCTTGGGTGGATTTCAGGCTATCTGCTGCCGAGCGCATGCTGGGGGGAAGCTGTCGTCTCCATCGCCATCGCAACCCTTGCGTTCGTGGCTACGAGGGAAAGAATGAGGGCCGATCACTGACCACGGCGTGAGTTGGCAATGGAGCTTCGTGTTCTCGGCTGCGGTGATGCTTTCGGCTCTGGCGGACGGCTACACACGTGCTTCCATGTCGAGGCATCCACTACGCGCTTCCTGATCGACTGTGGCGCCTCCGCGCTAATCGCCATGCGCCGCTTCGCTGTCGATCCCAATGGGATCGAGACGGTGTTTCTCACCCACCTGCACGGCGATCACTTCGGCGGCCTGCCGTTCCTGATCCTCGATGCGCAGCTTGTCAGCCGCCGCACCACGCCCTTGACTATTGTAGGACCGCCGGGCTTGCGCGGGCGCCTGCCAGCGTTGATGGAGGCTATGTTTCCCGGCTCATCCAAAGTCGAACGTAAGTTCGCTTTGCAAGTCGTAGAGATCGAGCCGGAGACACCAACCGAGGTCAACGGCGTCGAGGTGCGAGCTTTCCAGGTAAAACACCCATCGGGCAGCCCCTCTTTCGCCCTGCGCCTGACCTTCCGGGGCAAAGTGATTTGCTACACGGGGGACACGGAATGGGTGGATGCCTTGATCCCCGCCGCGCTTGGGGCCGACCTTCTCATTGCCGAGGCTTACACGGCTGAACGCCCCGTGCGTTACCATCTGGATTGGGCGATGCTGGAACGGCACCTTCCGGAAATCGCCGCCAAGTCCGTCCTTCTCACGCATATGAGCCCCGACATGCTTGGGCACTCTCCGCAGGCTGCGCAAAAAGCTGAAGACGGGCAGATAGTTTACTTTTGAGCAGATGGAGTTCATCCACTTCGACGCCGCATGTCTGCTTCCGGGAAAGCCGAACAACCGGCGATGCGCCCGATATGGGTCGGGAGCGGACCCAGGGCACGGGTACCATCCGTCAGATTTCGACCCACGACGAAGAGGCACCCGATTTTTTAGGATATATAATGAGGGACACTGCGAGACAAGTGTAAAGGCCTCATATAGAACAGGTTTTGATCCAAAATATCTTGAGATTATATCATCCCCTTTCATTAAAGACATCTTTAGCGCACGACAATGTCTCTTCGTTGTCGCTGACCTGTAACGGTTGTACGGCGCCGGCGTTTGACGGCGGTTTCGAGACATTTCCTCGAAGCCCGTACATTAATCTTTCCTTGGTCCGCTATAGGCCTAACGTCATAGAGGGTCTGAAGTTCTCAGCCTCCCCTTCAACGCAAGGAGAGGCAATTGATTGGACCCGACATTCTCGCGGATCTTCGCACCCGGCTCGCGCACAAGATCGCCGGCCGCCCTGCGATCCCGCCCTGCGATCCCCTGTCGATCTCGCCGTGGATCGCTATGAGCCTTCTTCAGAAGGCCATCAGACGCGGACACACGCCGCTCGCCTTGCAGGCTGCCGCGACACTTCTCATCGATTCGCCTGATCGGCTCTGGCGCCGCTGTGGCGGCATCGCCTTCGAGGACATGGGCATTGCTGACCTCGACACGCTCGGCCTCGTGACAGCTGCTTTGGGCGGCAAACGGGTGCGTCAAACCCTTGGCGGGGAATGGGCCGTCGGCAGCTTCATCGTTACTGCGATGGCTGAGGCTCGAAAGTGCCGTTCGGCAGACGATCTCCTGATGGGAGTCGAGCTTCACCCTGACCTAGCCGAAGCTCGGCACAAACAAGCCGAGCTATCCATCCATCAACTTCGCCGGATCGTACTCAGCCAAGCGACGCTGCCGGAACGTGCTCTCGCGCTCTGGTTCGTGCTCGGTACGGATCGCCGGCCATCGCCCCGTCTCGCAACGCGACGGGGAGAGCCGGCCTTCGCATTCGATCTCCTGGACGAACTCGGCTGCCCAATGACCATGGTCGAGATCGCACGGGAGGGATTCAGGCGAACCCGGGAAATGCTAAGCCCGCTCGTCGGCCTACTTATGGCCGGGGGTGCACCTACCAACCCAGCCGTCACAGATGACGACCTCGGGCACGAAGCGTTCATCGGTGCGCTCCCATGCTGGGCTCTGGATACCTACACTCGCGAAGGGCGGCGCGCTTTATCCCGTTTCGCAGCTGGTGAGTCACGGACGGCCAAGTGGGTTCGAGACCGCATTCCAGAGGGTCGTCACACAGCCTTCCTCGGAGATCTGCTGTTCCAGGTTGAGGGCGGCCTGATGCGGCGACGCCTTCGATGGGCGCTCGGCGACAGCTTGCGACGCCAGAACGAGGTTGAGTGCCGAGGCGTCTCCCCATCCGAAGCCAGTGAAATCCTGGCCCTGCTCAGCTCCGACATCCCACAGCTGAACGAGGTCCGCGCCGAGGTGATGGAGGATACCCGCCATGCTCGGTGACATCCTCACTCGTGATAATCCCTTATTATCCCGTGCCAACCGGCCAATTTCGACCAAGCTTGGCCTTAGTGAAATCAACTTCACTTGTCCGGATGATGGGGAAAAACGTGGACAGCTGAGCCCCTTCGATCCGGGTGACGAGCGGGTCGCAGCCCTCATCGAAAAAAGCATCTCGGACAACACCAGGCGGGCGTACCGTTTCGACCTCTCGCATTTCGAGATTTGGGGCGGCACGATCCCATCCACACCGGCGACAGTTGCAACCTACCTTGCGGACCATGTGCACGAGCTAAGCGTCGCCACCTTGGTCCGCCGCGTGGCAACCCTTTCAAAGGCGCACGAAGCCCGTGGTCTCGCGAATCCATGCCGATCTGAGATCGTCCGCGCGACACTGCGGGGGATCAAGCGTTCCAAGGGGACGGTGCAGAAGCAGGCGCGGGCACTCGAACGAGAAGACCTGATGCTCGTGCTCGATCAGCTCGGCGAATCAGTCCGCGACGTGCGCGACCGCGCGCTGCTTCTCCTCGGCTTCGCGGGTGGGTTCCGTCGTTCAGAGTTGGTTGGACTCAATCATGCCGATGTCGAGCACGTCCGACACGGTTTGATCGTCACACTTAATTTCTCGAAGACTGATCAGGAGGGCGCGGGACGCCAGCTTGGTATTCCTCACGGTCGCACCCGGCATTGCCCCGTCGCCGCCCTCGATGCGTGGCTAGCACTATCTGGCATCGCGACCGGCCCCATCTTCCGACCCGTCGATCGGCACGGCCATATTGGGGTCGATCGCCTGTCGGGTGAGGCGGTATCGTTGGTGGTCAGGGAGCGGGTAGGCGCCGCCGGGATCAACCCCGTCGGCTTCTCTGGTCATAGCTTGCGCGCCGGCTTCGCAACCAGCGCCGTGCGGGCCGGGGTGCCGACCCACAGGATCAGAGCACAGACAGGACACGCCAGCGACGCGATGCTCGCGCGCTATGTCCGAGAAGGAGAACTGTTCCTCGGCAACGCTGCCGGTGCGCTTCTGTGAGATCGTCCACCGCATAGGGGCTGGCCAGGCGAGCTGCTCGGTTCCAAGAAAGGATAGTACCGGTTATCTCCAAATCATCCTTTGAGTTCTTTGGAACGAGCAGATGCGCCATGCCTGGTGATGACAGCGGACTTTACCAGAGGGCGGTGCGGCTCGCCCTCGACTGGAAGGGAAACATCTTCGAACTGGCGGAAACCCTGTCGGCCCTCCGGGCGGATCACCCCGCCCAGTTCGCCGACTGGCTGAAGCGACCGGACGTGAGCCGCCGCAGGACGTACTACCTCGTGAAGATCGCAGAAGCCTACAACGAGCTTCCGATCGCCAGGGATCGCCTCAACCGCCTCGGCTGGACCAAACTGAACGAGATGGCTGAGATCATTACAGAAGCCAACGCTGACGAGTTGATCGCGCTTGCGGAACGCAGCACGGTCGTGGAGCTTCGCCGGGGTCTGGCAATGGAGCAGCCTGCCGAGAAAGCTTGCAGCATGGTGTTTCACCTGGATGCGGAGCAGCACCGCGATCTAAGCAAAGCTCTGATTTTGAACGGGGCGAAACCGGGACGCCGGGGCTTATCAAACAAAGAAGCTGCAATTACCCAAATGGCACAACTGTTTTTAGCATCGAAATACAAAATTAATAGCCATTAGATTGGTACTCAAATTTGCCTATCATCGTCAAAATTCAAAAATCTGTTTCCACGCCCAAATCGAATTTGCTTTCTTCTAAATGCGAAATTGAACGCACGATCAATTTAATCGCCGTCCGATACTATGGGCCATCACCAAAAATCTTTTTGACTGCCTTAATGCTATGTTCGAAAGCCGAGACCGCTTGAGAAAAAGCGGTCGGCAACACTAAAAGTAAGCGATCAGTCCCCTTATTGGCGATTGTCGGCTGAAGCGGACCTTCGGCCACCACTGCGACAGGCAGCGGCGTGAATTCGACCGCGACGGCTAACGGCGAAGCGATTAGGGTATTCCGTTTCGCACCATCTTGGTGCAGGATGGTGCAGGCACTCCAGGGACGATGCATGGCGGGCAAGGTAAGGTTCTCCGTGAGCGTCGATCCGAAGATTAATGCCGAGATCGAGCGGATGAGGCGGCGTCACAAGCCGGAGTTGTCGAAGAACTACATCGTTGAGTTCGCCCTTGTCCGTCTGCTCGAAGCAATGGACGGCAAGCAGCTTGCGCTCCCGCTCGTACTCGATCCTGCCGCCGATGCCTCCCTCTAAACGCGCTATCCGGTGCTGTTGGAAAAGGCCGCATCCGCCAAACTGCGGGTGTAATCTTGTATAGCTTAGGCCGCGATCTCCTTAACGAGGTCTACGGGCGGTTCGGCGAGCGCTCAGACGATCTGCTGAACGCCACTTCGCAGCCGGAGAAGTTCGCGGCGTCGGGCGAGCCCTTGGAGCGTTGGACTGACCTAGGCGATTGGCTGGGACTCGCGGAGAGGCTTGGTGCCGAGAAGGTGCTGTCCCTCCGCGGCGATCCCGTCGCGGTGTTCGCAGACGCGCGGGGTACGCCGGACGAAACTTCGCTAGGCGAGCTATACCGGCGCGCATGGTGCATGTCGGAGCCACGCTGCCTATTCATCGCGTTGCCGAACGAAGTACGCGTCTACGCTCTCAGTCTTCCGCCAAAGCGCGGCACGCCCCCTTCCGATCCCTGGCGAGTTCTCTTGACCACCGCGGACGTGTTGGAACTCACGCGCGAGGTCGACAAGTTCGGACCCGACTTGCAGGGCTTGATGGAGATTGGCGGCGTGGCGCCCGCGCGCGCCGACCGCAGACTCATCGGCGACCTTCGCATCGTGCGGTCACAACTTGAGGCGACAGGCCTATCGATGGCGGAGGCTCACGCCCTCATCGGCCGATCGATCTTGGTTCGCTATCTTGAGGATCGTGGAGTGCTGACGCGGGCCTACTTCGAGGGCGTTGCGGAAGGCGTCGCAGCGTGGCAGCACAACCTCGACTTTGAAGGTGACACGCTTGTCCTTGGGCCGCCCGGCAAGCAGCGGTTCTACGATAGAGTGCTCCGTGACGCCGACTATACGGCCGCGCTTTTCGAAAAACTCGCGGAGGACTTCAACGGCGATCTGTTCTCGCTTGGGGAGGCGCGGGGCAAGCGCTTCTCCGGCCCAGTGCTTCATATGATGAGGGCCTTCCTTCTTGGCGAGGTGGAGAGCGACCAGCGGCCGCTTTTCTTTTGGGCCTACGACTTCGAGGTGGTCCCTCTCGCCCTCATCAGCAGTATATATGAACAGTTCTACCACGATGCCTTGGATGAAGAAGGCGACGGTGCCCATACGGAGTCAGATGAGCGCGCCGAGAAATTGAAAGTTGTCCCAGATCGGCAGGCTCATCTCGATCAGAAGAATAATCAGAAGCGTGTGAAAGATCACGACGAACTCCGCCAAGAAGCTGGGACCCACTACACGCCCGCCAATCTAGTTCATGATGTGCTACGTCGTACGCTAACACCGGCCCGCCTCACTCTCGAGCCAAAGATCCTAGATCCAGCCTGCGGGTCGGGGGTCTTTCTTGTGGAAGCCTTTAGGCGCGTCGTTCGCTTCGAGGCGCAGCGGCTGCGGCGCAAGCTGTCTCCAGCGGAATTGCGCACGATCCTTCAGCGCCGGGTTTTCGGTATCGAGATCAACGCCGAGGCCGCGCGGGTGGCAGCCTTCAGCCTGTATCTCGCCCTGCTGGACCAGCAGGAGCCGCCAGACATCGCCTCAGGCGGTTCGTTGCCGTACCTTCTTCATAGCGGCGTACGCGATGAGCGGCGCTTCGGGATTATCGTCGTATCGGACGCCTTCGCATTGACGGACGAGGAGCGGCGACTGCTGTCGGATCGCGTGGCCGCCAAGCGAAGCTACGCGGGGCGTGGGGATGACCTCAAGCTGCTAGCCGCCGCTGGCACGCTTGATTTGACCCTTAACGACTTTGACGTGGTCGTTGGTAATCCACCCTGGCACGAAGCGTCCAATCGAGAGCCGGTCCCCCGTCTCTGGGCCTCAGCCTTCCAGCTGCCGGCCGGCGAAGGATCGTTCTCGCAGCTGTTCATCCACCGCGCGATTACGATGCTGCGGGAAGGAGGCGCGCTCGGACTTTTGGTCGGAATGAAGGTGTTCTGGAACGACCGCGACACGAGCAGAGCCTTCCGCCGACACCTGCTCGCCCATGCGGCAATAGCCCAGGTCGTGAACATGGCGCACGTGCGCCGCGTCTTCTTCGCCAAGGCTGTCGCGCCGTTCGCATTTATGCTGGCGGAGAAGCGCCGGCCCAACCCGGCCGAACGCGCCGTGCTCTGGAACGCCAGGCGGGTCGGCTCTGTCGAACGGCTTCGAACTATGTCCGCCGTCCCACTCGACCGTCGCGTGGTCGCCCAAGCGGACCTCGCGGAAGTGGACTACCTCTGGAAGGTTTTCTGGTGGGGAGGGCACCACGATGCCGCTCTGGTGTCCAGGTTGCGCATGGAGCGAACTCTCGGCGAAGCGGTCGAGAACTTTGACCCGCCGCCGCGCTACGGCTGGCAACGCGGCGGTGGCGAGCCGACGAGCTTGCTGGCGGTCCTGCCCGAGCTAAGCAATAAGAAGGTCCAGCCGTTTGGTCCCTTGCAGGACGAATGGTTCTTGCCACCCCCCAGGGGCGTCAAACGCGATCCCGACCAGCGCATCTACGACGGGCGCCGACTTGTCATGACGCACGGAGTGCGGGAGCCGCTCGGCCCCGTCGCGCGGCTTGAGGATCGGCCGTTCTCGTTCCGGCACAGCTTCTATTGCATCCCACTGCGCCATGTCACCGATGCCCAGGCGAAGACGGCTCTTGGCGTACTGTGGTCGTCGCTCGGTCGCTACCTACTCTTCATGACGGCAGGCAGCTGGGGTGGCTGGCACGATAAAGTGACGGCCCGCGACCTCCTCGGCATTCCAATTCGGTTCGCGCCGTCGTGGGGCATGGCGCGGGCAGAGCATGACGATGCGACCGCGCGCGTCGTCCGCGCCGTGGAGCTGCTTCGCGACTCCGCTCCAGCCGAGCCTCAGAGCCACATTTTCATCGACAGACAAAGCGGGCTGACCAGCCGGGAAAACGACTCCGCCATCCGCCTCTTGGATAACGCCGTCTTCGATCTATTCGAGCTATCGCTATCTGAACGCGACCTCGTTGAGGACTTCTGGGCCGAAGAACACGATCTCTACTGGAAGGGAGCAGCGTCAAGCGCAACGAAGCGCTTGCCGCTGTCCGGAGCGGTCGCCGGCTCCCGCACCGGCTCCGTAGACGCTTCTTTGCCGAAGGGCCTGTCACGATACCTACGCGCCTTCCTAGACGCCTGGGAAGAGCATCTGCCTGAAGTGATCGAGTTGAGCTGGCGCGTGACGCCGTCTCCTGGAGGGGATGCTCTGGCGGTGACCTTTGACCTTGTCGATCCGAGCGCATCGGACGGGATGGCCGCCAGTGGGGACTGGGCCTCCGTGGTCGCTCGCTGCGCCGCGGCTCTCTCGAGACCAGTGTCGCCTGCCTTCCACGTCAGACGCTTAGTGCGAGCGGTGACGAACAACGGCTTCGTCGTCTTAAAGGAGAACGCTCGTCGGCTTTGGACAGCAAGCACCGCCCGCGAAGACGCCGAGGCCCTATTCGTGCAGTTGGCCTCGCGCAGGAGCGCTTGATTAGATGGCGGAACTAGATGCGATCTCGACCGGTCTGTGGCCCGCCTTCGTCGATAGCGTGCAGGCGGTAATCCAGGCCGGCTTGGAGGGCTTAGCAACGGACGCGGAGGCCGGCGGCTTCGGACGGAGCAACGAAAACGACCTCAACCGCGAGTTATTCTTCCGGATAAGGCGTGTCGCCGTCGCGCGTCATAAGACTTTGCTTTCACTGACGCCGCGGCCGATCCTTAGCCGCGAGCATACCTGGAACCTAGTAGCGACCTACGAGGCGAACAACTTGCCAAGCCCCGACGATCCCGAAAGGACAAATCGGGAAAACAAGCGCCCTGACTTCCAGTGGGGTTTTCAGGACGACCAAGCAGTCGACCTTGACCGGGCTACACGGACCTACGTGGTGGAATGCAAGCGGTTGGGTACAGCTGCAGGAGCCTGGATCTTCAACGGAAACTACGTCGCCCACGGTGTGCGACGCTACGTCGACGAGTCTCATCTCTACGGCAAGGATGACATTTACGGGGGGATGATCGGCTATGTCCAATCGATGGACGTTGCGACCGTCGCGCGCGAGGTAGTCAAGGCGCTCACCGAAAGCAGCCTTCCAACGTTGCCCGTTCCCTCACCCCTTCCCGGCTCATCGGCAGTGCACGTTGCCGAACATGAACTGGATCGCAGCAATGCCGCGTCACCGTTCAAGCTGACGCACTTCTGGGTAGACCTGCGCCTGTAAATTTAGGGCCTTTTACAGATCAGCGCCATGAATAAGCTGCGACCACACGCCGAGTCAGCCTTAATGACTGGACCAGGCGACCTCCGCACGACCGCGCGCTCGTATTGGTCGGGCGTCACTTCGTGGTGAACGGGACAGAACACAACGACACGATCTTTTCCGGTGTCAGGCAGTGATGGTCAAGCCTTCTGCTTACTTCGCTCGGTAAGGTAAAAACTTTGGAAGTCGTAATGGCGGCGACGTAGGCGCGGACGGCGTTGCGTAGCCGGAGCAAGCCCGCATCTTCCATGATCCTAATCGCCGGGTCCGGCGATGCGGCGGTCTCGAAGCGCGTCTGCGGATGCACCATTAGTGGCGTGAATACGCACGTAGCGTCGTACTCTCGCCTGAACCAGACGATGGAGCCGTTCAGCTGATTGGTGTCCTTTTTGGAGATGCGCAGCGCGCCGGTGGCTCCGCTCTTACATTCGATCACAAGGTATCTAAGGCCGCCTAGCGCCCAAAGGTTGTCAGGCCCACGACCCACTTCCTCCTCCGGTCGCTCTGAGCCAAACCCCAGCAGCAGACCGAGATCTCGCATCGCCGCCTCGAATCGGCGGCTCTGCTCCTCGCCCCAGCGGAGCTCATCGAGCACGCCGTTGGTCCAGATCACAAGATCGTTGCCTTCGAGGAACCGCTGCATGAACGCGACGGCAGCCGCAGCCTGGCCGGTCGCTGGCGCACTCAGCTTCCGGTATGACACTCCTACAAGCGGCTTTAACAACCTCCGGTTCAGCCCCAGCGCCGACATCTGAACCTCCTGTGCTTGGGCGGGGTCGATGAAGTCTATGTAAGAGGCGAGTTGCTGTTTCAAAAATCCCTTCGTCATCTCGTCGCGTACCACCGCCACGGCCGCCTGCACTTTCTCAGCTGCCGCGTCGTTGCGCTTGACTCGGGCAAGATCGAATGCGTTGCGCATAAGGACTGTCCCGGCGTCGACGTTGGCATCGACACCTGGAGCAGCGTTTACCACCGCATTGCGGCCCGCAGCCACCCAATCATCGTCCTGTTCAAGGCAAAGGTCGATGACAGGTATCAGCTCCTGCAGTGGCTTACCTTTGACCTGACTTGCCACCGCCTTGCCGAGTTCAATCTGGGCTCGCGTCGCCGGCGAGAACATACCTTCCGCGTCAGGATCATGCAGCCGCTGAGTTAGGCGGCCGCCAAGCAGCAGCACGACGCAGTGGTCATCGCTGGAACGCACGCCCCGGCCCATCCCCTGCTCGATGCGCTGCACCTGTCGTAGGAGCTGAGGGCGGGTGCCGTCCAGCATAGTCATCTCCAGGCGCTCGCCCAATCCTGAAACTTCTGGCAGTCCATCGATGACTAAGAGTTCGCACCGCTACGAAGCGAAGTCGCCGTTATCCGGCAATCTTGCTTCTAAGAGCGGTAAAGATCTTAAATCACAACAACTTGGGATCTTACCAGCCCTGCCTAGAGCAACTGGTTGATTATAAATCAATCTGCGATGTGAATTTATTTTTGAGGCGCAACGCTCAGGAACTTATGCCAATTTGTAACTCTAACGCTGCAAAATGCAAGAGCAGGTTATCTATAGAAATTCAGCTTATCTTAAACAAACTTCGACCTATTTCGCTTTTAGAAACGATCTTGCAACCGTTCTATATCACCGTTTTGTGGTGTGCGAGGCCGAGCGAATGACAATCAATTTATCTAAAACTGGGACGCCTGATGTACACCTCGAAGCTCCCATATGCCATTTCAGATCATCTGGTGCTAAGAAGCTGACCCCAAACGATCGGTTTAAAAAGGTTTATTTTCGGCGCTTCGTAATCACGCTTGTAACGGTTGTATGTCTTGGCCTTGTCGTAGCCGGCGAGCAAGATATCCGGTCGGTTCCATTCACCTTAGCGTGTTTGCTCTCCATTGTTTTCGGCGCCTTTTTTGTGAGTCGCCGTCCCATATTCTCGATTGCCTGCGGATTGATTGTTCTGGCTGGATCCGCCTTTGTGTCAGCTGTTAAATTGAGAAACATGGCTGTTAAAGCGCAAGTGATCGATTTATATCTTTACTTTTCGAAGCTAGATGTAATTCGTTTTCTTGTGTCGGAGTATTTTCTGTACGTTGCAGCCTTCTTTACCCTTATCTTGCTTGGGGTGACCGTTGGAATAGCAATTTTTTATCTGGAAAATCATAAAAACACACCGCGATGGCGGATCGGCCTAGCATTAGTATCAGTTTTATTGCTCGCGCAATTCTCACGGCCGGCAGAGGCAGACACCTTTTGGTATTACGTTCGCAAAAATCACTTAATCTCTTCAATTTTTGCTTCCACGGGCGATATAGTTCGATATGCGTCTGACAGTCCGTTGAAGGTGCGCCTCGACAACCTCGGCGGCTCCACGCCGTTTGCATCGCAAAACTGCGGCGCCTCGAAGCGCCCAGACATCGTCGTGGTCCTTAGTGAGAGCGCCGTCGCACCGACGGCGTTTCCTGAGTGGAAAGCGGGTTCCCTCGCGCCTCAGGCCTTCCATTCATTCGATGGTCGAACGCGGGACTTGCGGGTCGAGACCTATGCAGGCGCGACTTGGATCAGCGAGGTACAGTTCATGACCGGCTTGTCTCCCGCCGACCTGGGTTGGCGCCGTCCTTATGCAACGCTTTTCCTCGAGGGCCGGATTCGCCATTCCCTTCCGATGCACCTCAAGGCTTGCGGTTACAGAACGATCGCAATTTCACCGCAAGGATATGGCTTCGTCAACGAAGGCGCGTTTCTAAAATCCATTGGAATAGATGAAGTTTTGGACTACAAAGCGATCGGCGCAAAAAGTACGCATGAGCCCGATGACGTGTACTACAATGCCGCGACCAAAGTTCTCAAGGAAAGATCGCAGGTAGATAACAGGCCGAATTTCGTATTCGTCATGACTATGTCAGCGCATGGTCCTTATGATTACAGGGATCAGCCGGAAACCCGCTTGCCAAGAGAGCCATTCGGGAATTCTCCTGAGGTCGATGAGTATCTGCGGCGGCTTGCGCTGGCCCGTTCATCGTACAGTCGCTTTCTCTCGGGATTGGAGAGTGTCGCCGATCGGCATGGAATCGTCGTCGCCGAGTTCGGGGATCACCAGCCGATCGTGACCGCACCGGTCATCGAGGCGCGTGAGGGTCCCGACCCCCTCCTCGACTTTCACTCGTCGGCATACAAGACCTTCTTCTCGATCAATCTCATCCATACCGCACCGGCGGCGGAGCTCCCGCCTCATTCGACACTCGATTTGACCTATCTTGGCTTGACGATACTTGAAGTCGCCGGCCTTCCGCTCGGACCGGTCTTTTCCGCGCAAAAAGTACTCCGCGACCAGTGCTCAGGTGGCTTCCATACCTGTCCAGAGCGGGACGCGGTGGATGCTTATCTTGGCCGCCTACAAGCCTCTCATTTAGCGGATTTGCCATGAGACATCAGAGAAGTAACGCCTCTCAACCTGCTCGCCTACCCTCGTCCGGTTTGAGCTGTGCCCTTCAAAATTCACTCCGTGGGCTCATGCACGTTGTGCGATCGGAGCGAGCCGTTCGACAGGAAATCATTGCGCTGGCGGTCGGGATACCGAGCGCTGTGATCATGTCCGAACACTGCTGGACGCGTGTCGCTTTGATCGGAGTACTGCTGCTCGTGATCGTGGCCGAATTACTGAATACAGCGATAGAGAAGCTATGCGATCATGTTACCCCCACACGGCATCCGGATATCGGTCGGGTGAAAGATATCGGCTCGGCTGCAGTGCTGGGTACGTTGTGCCTTGCGGCTCTCGTATGGGGGAATGCGCTCTTTTGTGTTGGTTCTTGATCTAAGTTGCTCGACCTGCATTCGACCGCGCGCCTTTCAAGCTTGAAACTGCGTGATCGTTACGATGATGCAATCAGGTTCGACCGTACACTTTTCGCTTCCGCAAATACGGGGTATTTAGGATATCTGTAATGCTGATATTCTGGCCCATTATTTGTCAAATATCAAACATTTGAAATATCGTATTTGTATATTTTGACTGAGATTGACTGACCGACTGGAGCCTAGTGGCTATGATCAGATGTCTCGAATCTTAGGGTCGAGCGCGAACTTCGTGGCAGAGGCTGCAAGCACAAGAGCGATACCGAACAGGAACGCTTGATTGATTGAGAGTTCCTCGAATGCCAGCGAGGGTGTCATGAACAGTACGGTGTAGAACATCAGTGGGCCGTACCGCTGCGGGCTGAGCACGATCCGGAACGTCCCAACAAGGAAGGCGAGCGCGACCAGGACCCCGCTTTGGAGTGCGAGGGTGACAACAGCGTTATGCGGCGTGCCGACGCCGGCCATTACGAATATTAGATTTTCTTTTGAAACGTTTCCTAGGCCAAATGGGTTAGTCAGTGAGAGTTCCAGTCCTGCGACCGTTGAGTCCAAGCGCTCCAGGATGTTATCCTCCGCGTGGCTGTCGGCAACGAACCGCTTCTCGATCGCCGACTGGAGCTGCTCGGGCACGGGGGCATAGCCGGTGGCGCTGTACAGCATGAGGAGACCGCAGACGGCGGCCGCCCCCGACAGGACGGCATAGAAGCTGACGCTCTTTCTGAGGATCAGCCCGAGGACGATCGCCGGCAGGATGAGCCCGGCACGGTTGTTGGTCAGCGGGAAGCTGACGAGGAGGCCTGCGAAGTACGCCACGTAGATCGCGCTGCGGCCGGTGCGGTACCAGAGGTAGGCCGCCGCCGCGCCGGCTAACGCGAACACGTGCCCAGTCTCGTTGCCGGCAGTCCACAAGCCGCCGAGCTTGTCTTGCATGAACAGGATGGTCTCTGGTCGCAAGTCGCTGGTCGGTACTGCGAGCCCGACGGCTGTGAGGTCGATGCCGGCCGAGGCCGCGACCAGGACCAGGAGCGAGCCGGCAAAGCCCACGAGCGTCCCGACCGCGAAGCTGTCGGCGCCCGCCGGCTCGCGGAGCAGGATCACGAGCTGCGTCGCCTGGACGAAGTACAGCAGCAGCACCAGGGTCAGGTACAGGTCGCCCTGCTGGACGTCGGCCTTCGCCACCAGCGAGGCGGCGAGCAACAGGACGACCACGCCAATCGGCAGCGCCCGCGCCAGAAGCGGGGACAGGATGCGCGGACGAAGTAAGAAGTACGGGATCGTCAGGAATGGCAGGATGTCGGACAGGCGCATGAACGGCAGCCCGAAGGTCGAGGTCATCACGTTGAACTGCAGCGCGAAGCCAACGCCGAGGATCACGAGCTGGTCGAGCCGGCTCAGGGACACGCCTCCTGACGCCGGAACCGCCCGCTGCGCCTCGGCCGGGACGCCCCCTCCCTGCGCGATCCGCATGCACACCTCCTCAACGACCGGCACTCTCAGCGGCCGATAATGGCCAACCTTGCACAGGACAGGTTTGAGAATGCTTGCACGCACGCGTGCGCATGCGGCCTGATTTTTCACCACGAGTTCAACGATGGCTGTGGGTTGCGCTTCAGCGCTGCTCGTGCCGAATTTTAAGCTGGATTGACACAAATAGCGGAAGGGGCTGCTTTCCTCTCGAGCATTCCCGCGAGCGGCCATTCTGCCAACCACCCGACCCGGTCGCTGGCCTCTGTGTCAACAGCGTGGAAGCGGACCTTCCGAGGGTCTGCAAGGGGGCGATACCGGACGGACAATTACTTGGCCCTGAATGTCCGCTGCCAGGCAGTGGGTTGATGTCTGGGTCGTGTCCCAGGCGGTGGTGTAGCTGAGGGGTGGTCATCGGCGGTTGCCGGGTAGGGTCGGGTTGCGACGACCAACCCCGAACCCGAGAGACCCCCGATGACCGACGAGATCATGGCCCTGCGCGGGCTGATGGAGAA
>NZ_JAKSYF010000125.1:0-1959 GCF_022829745.1 Methylobacterium sp. E-016 | reverse complement strand
TCAGCCACTGCTCCTCGAGGCGGTGCACTCGCGCCCCCGCATCCGCCTGATGTTGGGCCGTGCCGTCATGCGCCTCACCGAGCCCGCGGACGCCGTCACCCTCGCCCTCGAACGCGGCAACGGCACCCGCAACGACAGCCTCTCGGCCGACCTGGTGATCGGGGCGGACGGCCTGCGCTAGCGGCAGTTCGCGCACAGCCACCGCGTCCACAGGCGAGCCCGCGAACTCGAACTCGGCCAGCGTCTTCATCACGGGGAAGCGGGCATTGGCGATGCGGTAGCTCGTGGCACGGCTCTCCACATCAGCCAGTTGCAGGGTGAGGAGCTGACCCACGACCTGCTCGGGCGAGTGGTGGCGCTTGGCTGCCAGGGTCATCACCTCGTCGTAGGCCGCGCGCATGCCGCGCAGCTTGAGCTTGACCATCAGCTCGAGGACGGCGGGTCGGTCCATTATGCCCTCACCAAGGTGCGCAGCCCGTCATAGCGAGCACAGTCCGCCGTCGGCACGAGCCCGAGTGTCAACGACGAGGGGGTAAGCATGGGTGGGGGCGGCACAGGCTCCCGCTCCCTAGCGAGCAGATTGAGCACGGCGTCTGCGCTGTGCAGGCGGGCGGTCAGCGCGCGAGTGCAGGCCGCCTCGACCGCGTCCAACCCAGCCTCGGGAACGGCCGAGAGGATCGTCACGAACTGACGATCCCCGTCTGAGTAGGCGGCCAGCCGGCGGCGAACCTCGCGCAGTGACACGGGGAGGTCCCAGTCCCGGAATGGCTCGCCGTTACGCAACGCGCCGGGCTTGCGGGCGAGCACGGGCAGGTAGTGCCAGGGGTTGTAGATCGTCTGGTGACGCCCGAAGCACCGGGCATGCTCGGCAACGCGCTCGCCGTTAAGGAAGACGGTGATCCGCTCGGCATGGGCGCGCAGCTGCACCCGTCGGCCGGCAGCGCGTGCCTCGACGGAGTAGCGGTTGTTGTCGAAGCGCACGAGGCAGGTGGGGGATGCGGCGACCTCGACCTCGTGGAAGCCATCGAACGCCGCATGCAACGTGACGAGGGCTGGCCGGTCCTCGGTCTCGAACACCGCCATGACGGTGCGGTCGCGCTGCACCGGATGGGAAGCCGTCATCGCCCAAGCGATGCAGCGCTCCTCCAGCCAACCGTTCAGCGCGGCCAACGATGGATGGCGTGGCGTGGGCTTGAAGAAACGCCCTCTGGCCGTGCGCACCTGGTTCTCGACCTGGCCCTTCTCCCAGCCTGCGTTCGGGTTGCAGGCGGTCGGCTCGACGAGGTGGTGCGAGCAGAACTGCTGGAAGCGGCGGTTGAACGTGCGCTGGCGGCCGAGGAAGATCGTGGCCACCGCGGTGCGCATGTTGTCGTAGATGCCGCGCCGGCACGACCCGCCGAAAAAACGGAACGCCTGCTCGTGAGCGTCGAACACCATCTCCTGCGTCTCGCGCGGATAGGCGCGCAGCAGGAACAGGCGCGAGTGGCAGAGCCGGATGTGGGCGACCTTGATCTGGGTGGTCACCCCGTTGATCAGCGCGGTCTCGTGGCTCCAGTCGAATTGGTAGGCCTCGCCGGGGGCGAAGACGAGCGGCACGAAGACGCCCTGAGCGGTGGCGGCGCGATCCTTGAACCAGCGCTGGGCGTAGCGGCGCACGCTGTCGTAACCGCCTGCGAAGCCGTCCTGTCGTAGGATCTCGAACAGGCGCACGTAGCTCAGGCGCTGGCGCTTCGCCTTGGCAAGTTCCTCAGCCAACAGGGCCTCGAGCTGAGCGACGTGGCTATCGAGTTGAGGGCGCGGCTGCCGCTGACGCTTGTAGGCGAAGGCGGTAGCATCCGAACGCAGAGCCTTGCGCACGACCTTGCGCGACAGACGCAGCTCCCGTGAGATCTCCCGGATGCTCTTGTGCTCGGTGCGGAACAGGCGCCGGACCTTGGCGATGGTCTCCACAATCAACAT
>NZ_JAKSYF010000087.1:0-2470 GCF_022829745.1 Methylobacterium sp. E-016 | reverse complement strand
GCGGAGGCCCAGAAGCTGGCCGACCTTCAGGCGCAGGTAAACCAGGCCGAGCAGAAGCTCGCGCCGATGAGGGAGGCTACCACCGCGGCCGAGTAGGCCGCGACGGCCCGGACGAAGGAGCTTGCCGACGTCGGGCGCCGCCTGGAGGAGACGCGCCAGCAGGAGGCCAAGCTGCGGGCCGACATCGGCGCGATGGCCCAGGAGGCGACCGCCAAGACCGCCGATCTCGCCAAGGCCGAGGAGAGCCAGCAGAAGGCCCGCGAGGGTTCGGCAGCGGCTCCAGAAGGAGCTAGCCGACGCCAGGACCGCCACCGAGCAGGTTACGAAGCAACGGGGCGACCTGGAGCTGGCCATCGCCGGCCTGAACGCCAGCAGGGACAAGCTGACCGCCGAGATCGCACAGGCCGGGCAGCACTTGCAGCAGGCCAAGGACGCACTGGCGTCGACCCAGGCCGATCTGGCCACCGCCAAGTCCGAGCGCGACCGGGTGATCTCGGAGCGCGGGCAGGCCGAACAGGCCGTCCTGAAGCTGACGGCCGACCGCGATGGCGCGAGCTCGGCGGCGGAGGCACTCCTGAAGCGGCAGGCTGACACCCAGGCGCAACTCGCCACGCTGACCGAGACGCTGGCCGGCCGCAACAAGGAGATGGCCGTCGTCGAGGATCGACTTGCGACGACGCGGCAGGAACTCGCGGCTATCCAGGCACAGCTCGCCGATACGCGGCAGAAGCTCTCGGATCAGCCCCCGCCCATGGCCGTGCCCCCCGTTCCGCCCCAGTCGCCGGCACCCGCCGTCGTACCCAAGGCGAACTGAGCCGGATCGGGATGACGACATCCATTCTGGTCCTCGCCGCCCTGGCGGCGGTCGTGCTCGCGGTCGTGCATGTCGTGACGCCGTCCTTGCGGTTCCTGGACGGCTCGCCCAGGAGCGTCTGGCTGTCGGCGGCCGGCGGGGTCGCGGTGGCCTACGTCTTCGTGCACTTCCTGCCTGAGTTGGCCAGCGGCGAGGCCAGCGTCGGCCGCATGGCCGGCGGCACCCTCGGGGGCTTCTCGGAGCGGCATGTCTACCTGATCGCGCTCGGCGGCCTGATGGCCTTCTACGGGCTGGACAGGCTGGCCAAGGTCGACCGCTCGCGCCGTGCCGGCATCCCGGTCACCGACGCCCGGGGTTCCGACCCGACGGCCGAGGTCGGCACCGGGGCCGGGGTGTTCTGGATCCACATGGGGTCCTTCGGCCTCTACAACGCGCTCGTCGGCTACCTCCTCCTGCATCGCGAGACGACGGGCGTCGCCTCGCTGGCGTTCTTCACCGTGGCGATGGCCCTGCATTTCGTGGTCACCGACTACGGCTTGAACGACGACCACAAGGCGGCATACCGCAGGACCGGACGTTGGGTACTGGTCGCCGCCGTCGTCGCGGGGTTCCTCGTCGGCGCGGTGACGGTGGTGTCGGACGCGGCCATCGCCGCACTGACGGCCTTCCTCGGCGGCGGCGTGATCCTGAACGTCCTTAAGGACGAGGTGCCGAGCGAGCGGCAGAGCCGGTTCTGGGCCTTCGCGCTCGGGGCCGTCGGGTACGCCGCGTTGCTGCTCACGCTTTGAGCCGGTCTTCCCCGGGCTGGGCACGGCCCATGCAGGCATCGCCGGACACCGCCGAACCGAAGATGCGGCGAACCTCCCAACCACGGGGACGAACATGAGGATCAGGGCCGGATACACCATCGGCTACGACACGTTCGGGCCGACCCCACTGATCTACCAGCTCAACGTCCACCCCTCCCGCACCCACGACCTGCTGACCTCTGACACAATGCAGGTCGACCCGCAGGTGCCGACGCGGACCTACACGGACGGGTTCGGCAACACCTGCGTGCGGCTGCTCGCGCCGGGCGGTCGCGTCACGGTCTCGGCCGACTTTCTGATCGCCGACAGCGGCGAGCCCGACGCCTACGCACCCGACGCCCGGCAGATCGCCGTCCAGGACCTACCGGACGAAGTGCTCGTCTACCTGCTGGGCTCGCGCTACTGCGACACCGACAAGCTCGCCGGCACGGCCTGGTCGCTGTTCGGCAATGCCCCCGAGGGCTGGGGCCGGGTGCAGGCCATCGTCACCTGGGTGCACGAGCGCATCCGGTTCGATTACCAACTCGCCGACGCCACCCGCTCGGCCTTCGACGGGTACCGCCAACGGGTCGGCGTCTGCCGGGACTTCGCCCACCTCGCTGTCACCCTGTGCCGGTGCATGAACATCCCGGCGCGGTACTGCACCGGCTACCTCGGCGACATCGGCGTGCCCGTGGACCCCAACCCGATGGATTTCTCCGCGTGGTTCGAGGTCTACCTCGACGGCCCACAGGGGCCACGCTGGTACACGTTCGACGCCCGGCACGACGCTAGAAGGATAGGGCGGGTCGTCATCGCCCGCGGGCGTGATGCCACCGACGTCGCCATCTCGACGAGCTTCGGCACG
>NZ_JAKSYF010000081.1:0-441 GCF_022829745.1 Methylobacterium sp. E-016 | reverse complement strand
GCTTCACTACGATTGGTCACATGAAGGTATCAAATCCTGAATACAATAGGGGTTTGAAGCGAACCCGGGGAACTGAAACATCTCAGTACCCGGAGGAAAGGACATCAACGAGACTCCGTTAGTAGTTGCGAGCGAACGCGGACCAGGCCAATGCCTGAGTGGAGTGTACCGGAACGTTCTGGAAAGGCCGGCATGATGGGTGACAGCCCCGTACGGGACGGACGACATTCTTGATACGAGTAGGGCGGGACACGGGAAAACCTGTCTGAACACGGGGGGAGCACCCTCCAAGCCTAAGTACTCCGCAGCGAACGATAGCGAACCAGGACCGTGAGGGAAAGGTGAAAATCACACCGACGACGTGAGTGAAATAGTAGCTTAAACCGAATGCTTAAAAACAGTGGGAGCTCAAGGTTCGTCCTGAATGACCGCGTACCTTCT
>NZ_JAKSYF010000080.1:0-2605 GCF_022829745.1 Methylobacterium sp. E-016 | reverse complement strand
GCGCCAAGCTCGACGTCTCGTTCTTCCGATACCTCGGCGATCGCCTCGGCATCCCAGACAGCGCAACCGTCCCGCCCCTGCCGGACCTTGTCAGAAACGCCGCAACAGCATGACCGCCCGGTGATCTGCCCCGGTTACCCGTGAGCGAGCCGCCTGCCCTCATCGCTGCCCTGACGGGCCTCGGCCTTCCGCTGGAGCGCATCGGCCTGGAGGCGTACTCGCTAACGGCGTGGCTGCACGAGAACCCAGTCGCGCACCGTCTGCAGCCCGACCCCGCCGATCTCGGCCGCCTCCAAGCGCAGACCACCCGCGGCAATCACCGACAGCGCTAACAGACGGCGGGTCTGCGCTGGATCACGCGAACCCTTGGCCAGACAGCGCAAGGCCGCGGCATCGAAATCCGATCGCAGCGGCACCGGAGCAGCGATCCCATCCTTCGCAGGCTCCAAACCCGAGGAGGGAATCACGACCCGGACGGCGACACCAACCTACGTGAGTCACGCTCAATGGGGTCTGGTATCAGTGTCTCTCGTGCGGGGGTGACGCTGGAGATCGCGGAAAGCCCGGAAGCGCAGATCCACCTCGTCGGCTCATCGAGGGCGGCTTCCAGCTCGGCGGGTAAGAGGGCCAAGCATCAGTTAAATAGAAGTGGGGTCACAATCAGCGCTAAGCGTGACCCCACTTCTGTAGAAGTCAATTTGTGATAATGAAGTCAATTTGCAAATCGGAGCATGGTTTATCTCCGATCTACGATTTCGGGCGTAAAACCGAACTACGCAATTCCATGATCGAGAAGAATACCGTTTTGGAGTTGATGGTCGGTATTGTTATGGTTTTCCGCACTCTCGGAGAAGCCAAGAAGAACATCGCCTCGGTCTAAAACGTGATTGGCCAAGGCGTTGGTCCAATTTGTAAATCCAGCTTGATCAGGCCCTCGATGCAAAGTGTTAGCGTACAAATTTGTCACAAACTGTCCGTCACTAATAGACGAACCATAAGTTTGCTGTGACTCCGGAGATGCGACGAAAGCATCTGCCATCTGATTAATGTTGACCGTGCCATTATCAATGAGCTGAACATTGTGCGTCAAACCGGGAGTGTCAGGAACTCGGTTGAACTCCGCCTGGTACAATCGATAGACTTGACCAGCGCTTCCGTTAAAATCAAGTGCCAGCGTGTGGTCCTGAAAGTCTACTCTTTCCACGCCCGTAGTGAAGGACGTTGCCCCCGAGGTATTATTGTGAAATCCCACTACACCATTTTGAGATGCCGCCGTATATTGTCCGATTGTTCCTGAGAAGATTACCGTATCACGCCCGGCTCCGCCGTTGATGATATCGTTTCCGCCGTTGCTATAGATTAGATCGTTGCCGCCGAATGCAGTGATTGTGTCATTACCTGCAGTTCCCCGCAGCAAATCGGCTCCCTCGGTGCCATTGATCACAAGTCCAGGCGTGCCAGGATTGGTGTTCGTACCACCCGTACCCGTACCAGTGCCCGTACCAAGCAACACACCTGTTAGATCTTTGACCGTGCCGAGCAGAACGTCCACAGTCGCAGGGATCAATCCGTCTCCGGCTCCTGCCGAACCGCCGCCCAGCAGGCCGCCGAGAAGCCCACCATTCCCACCAGTCAATCCAGTCCCGAGGTCAACGCCAAGATTGATCACCGGCGACGTGGCCGTGGATGTTGGCGTGCTACCACCGATGCTCCCATCCACTGTGATGACGGAGGTCGTCCCCCCGGCTCCGACATGGAGATCGAGGAGGGATCCCAAATCAAGGTTGAGAAGGTTTCCCGATCCCGTCGGACTAGCGGATCCGCCAAGTCCCAGATTGATGCCCAGCAGCGCCATGTCCGTTCTCCCGGTTGCGTTCTCGATAGTACCACTCAGGGTGGTATTCTATCAGGCGAAGATGGCTATGAAATACAACTCAGAATTGTTATTCTGGCGGAGATTAGTCGCGGTTAATATTACTTAAGTACTACGCAGGTTTCTCAATTGCTCGACAGTCACACTTGACCCTCTATGAGTCCGTCCGATAAGTTATAACGTTTGGCCGAGCCTTCGAACGAGGATCATGACGGCGTGGTTCGTGCCGAGGCCTTCCCGCCGGAGCTTCTCGCCTAGCCGCGTCGCGTGCGCCGAGACCGCCTGCTCCAGCGTCGCCCGGTCCTCGATCCGGGTCGAGAACGAGCGGGTGACCGCGCAGCCCTTACGCTGGGCGGGCGACGCACCGAGCGGCAGGCAGGACAGGCCGCGCAGCTCGTGGATGATGCGCTCGCCCACCATCGTCAGCGCCTTGCGCACCGGCCGCGGGTCGAAGTCGGCAAGATCCGCCACGCTGTCGACCCCCATGGCTTCGAGCTTGGCGAGCGAGGCCCGGCCGATGCCCTAGACCTCAGCCGCAGGGATGCGGCAAAGCCAGTGGTCGTAGGCCTCAGGGTCGGTCAACCACCCGCACTAGGTGTATGGTCCCGGGATGAGGTGTGACGGGTCGATCCTGAAGCGATTGGGCTCTTTCGTCCAGGCGTTCAGGATGAACTCGGTGGGTGTCAGGCCCCGCAGGGTCTTGAGCCGACGAGCGTGATTGTAGGCATCGAC